>JBLHWY010000238.1:0-7202 GCA_047629195.1 Candidatus Azotimanducaceae bacterium | reverse complement strand
CTATCCGTTAGCGCCTTCATCCTGCTTCCTCGACCTGCTGCGAGTATTACTGCTTTCATATACAATTTATCCCGTTCTACCGAACTAGTAAGCCCTAGGCATTATCCATTCGACCTAAAAGCGACTTGAACCGTATCTGGTCACTTGCAGCGAATTCCGCCTCCCGCTCCGGATGCCACATCCACCCTTGCCACGGTAACGTCGTGTGCTCGATCGCTTCAATTTCACCGTCTTGGCTCATGGCAGTAACGACAAATTCTTTAGGGCAGCCCTTCAGAGCACTTCGGTGAAAGCTGTTTACGTTATCAGCCCAAGCACCCGCCAACTCATGTCTGGTTCTGACATGCCCAGAAACTTCTTTAAGCTGAGCCCCCGCCCAAACGGCCATCATCTGCATACCCCGACAAATCCCCAGTAAGGGCAATCTGGCGTTGCGTGCATATTCTAGCAATCTGATTTCAGTGTGATCCCGATCTGCGAATTCACCAACATCGTTGCCACCAGACAGCACTATTGCAAATGGCTGCTGTCTCTCGAGCCACGAATCAAAAAAAGAAGAGACTGGTCGATCATCAAGCGCTAGCAAATTATTGGGGATTGCAATCGGCAAGCAGCCTGTTTCTAGCAGCCATCTAACCAAGCTCTGATCTATCGCATCCCTAGTCTCGTTCCTCTCGGGAAAGTGGTCAATGCGTTGGCTCACAACGACTGGAATTAAGTTGCTCACATCAATACCTCAACCCGATGCCCTGCGCAATCCAGATGCAATCTTGTCGAATTGGACCAGTATTGATAGAGCCTTTCACCGCACCCAATAACTGCGGGAAGACCGAGTTCACTGGCTCTAATTGCCATATGTGAATTTGCACCTCCCCACGCTGTGACCAAACCTCCTATCCCATAGGAAAATAACCAGTCAAAACCAGGGTCTGCATTGGGTATACAGACTATAGCCCCAGCCAACCGATCACGACTATCACACGAGACAACAATCCCAGTCACCTGATTTTGGGTGATAAAGTTTGGCTCCGTGTCAGGCCATTCAAAGCCCCAAACATCCGCAGGATTTACTATGACGGGAGGGAGGGACAATAGCTGCGTGTGTTTGTATCTTTCCCTGCCCTGCTCAACTGCGGACTCGATCATCGAACGAGGATCAAGCGCTGCGATATGAAGATGGTAGAGGGTTTGAATGTCGCAGAAAGACATTTCTTCAGCGCTGAACCCATAGGTTTCTCCGTACTTCGCGATCAGCGTTATTGCAGCAGACAAATTTTTCGAGAAATTGAATTTTGCAAACTCCCTTTGCTCTACACCTGCTCTAATAAATTCAAGCAGACCCGCGCAATCAACTTCCAAATTGTGCAATTCGAGCAGCCTGCTGATTTCATCCATTCTATCCAGTGACAATGAGAATGGTTGAGCTTTTTGAGGTTCTACCGATGGCAAAGACCAATCGAAATATAAATCTGGAGATTCGTCGTATCTCGGCGACATTATGTCGTAAGTTCCGGGTCGCAAATGTCCATACTTCGACAAAAACGGCTCCTTTTTCATACTTGCCCGATCTTTTGCCAATTGGCCGCTAACTGTAGATAAGCTTTCTAGGAATCGATGAAACTCAACCTCGGAGAAAACACCGACGCTCACCAGGGACCTAAGCATCTGAATAGCGATGAAGCCCGCTCGCGCGAGACCGGCAAACGGAAGAGTACCATAGCGTTTGGCGTCTTCCAGCAACCAATAAATTCGTTCCAGTACATCTGCATCAGATGCAAGCAACTTATCTCTACGCTCATTCAAAATATCAATCTTGGCCGCGTCTTTTCTCCAGAGCCCCTGCTCTGGATGCAAAACGTTGTTTGTAAGGCGACGTAAACTCTCACAAATGTCATCTTGGTCTCGTTGAGAGAAACCGCACTCAGAAAGCGCTTTGAGCCGGTCGTGCAAATCCAACGTGTAACTTGAAAATACAACATCAAATTCGACTTTATCGTGCAAAGCAGGTTCTGCCAGCAGTCTATCGACATAGTAGTCGACCAGTTTATCTGCCAAGTCCGAGTTCAGGTCAGCGGGAATGAAAGAGTTAAATGATACGCGCACATCAACATATGGGAGACCAAAAAAGTGCACCATTAATGGGAAGCTACGAAGGTTCCTGTAACCATAGTTATCTCGTTGGTATGCCCAGATGGTATCGGTTACTAGCTCTCGGTAAAGAGAAAGAGCAAGCGGCCGGGGTCTTACGCCAATAATTTCAGCCGGATTCCAATCAGGCATGACACCATAAACTGTTCGCTTTCCCTTGAGTAGCTGGTGGGGTTTGATTCCCCTGGCGATTCTATTCTCAATTAGCATGAGTCGCTCAGCTTGAGCGTCTGGAGATTCTGGCTTTTCCAACAGTATCAACGGCCTCACCTGTAGCAACCAAAGCACCTCTTTATCGGCATTTTTGGTCAGAGCGAACTCACAATCAAGGGGCTGCTGCCTGAAGGTTTCTTCTAGTTCTTTTACCAGGGAGATGACGGGGACTAGTTCTTTTGGTGGTGCAACCTGGGAGAGATGTGCTTCTTGCCAAATCTTTCCACCCTGGCCGCCTGTAACGAGACTGGAGTCTTCACCATAGGCGTAGTTAACAACGCGGTAGGGTGAACAGGTATTCGGGTCATGAGAAAACGCTACGCCTGATAGATATATGCCCTCCAACATAGGCTGGATCAAAATTTCATCGTTAGGCATTGTTGATCCGTAGCTTTGAACTACGCGGTCAACTGAATCTTCAAAATTAGACTGGTCTACATCTTTGATGGTCTGATAAGCCCCAGCACCTGAATTCTGCAAATTATCTTCTTGAGCGCAGCTGGATCTAACTATCCAGGGACCACTGCCTAGATTCTTGTTGACGCCGCTTAAAATAAGCTCCCTGTCTCTGTTCCAGGACTCAACGGTAAACACGAAGAGATTCGCTATCACCGCATTTTGCAGGCTGCCGACTAAGCTCTTTAGGGTTCCTGCTTTCGTTGAAAACGAGGGGGCCATGATTTCTCTCGATTATTATGCATGTAATGATTCTAGAAACATTTCTAGAGACCTACCTGTAACCTCACAGGGCTCTCTTCCCGGACTAGCAAAGCTAGAGTATCAATAATTTCCATGGATGAGTCATCGAAATATTATTTCACTGGATGACACTTTCGCCGACTAGATTTGTCTCAGCTATAGGAAGTGGACATCTCCACCAACAGAAATCAAAATGAATTTGATTAGGCGCTAATTTTTTTGGCCCAGTGAATTGTTCTACTAAAAGCGAATCACCTTAAATTCGATGGAATCGAGAGTGTTTTTTACAAGGTCTACACATGCTGTCGGACCCGAAAGGACTTGATAGTGCGGGAAGTTTAGATTTCTAGCAAGATCGAATCACTAAAAGAATGATTCTGTAACAACGTAGAGAAGTCTCAGGCGCAAATCACGTTCGCCCTGCGACAGGGTGAGACCGGTACTCGGGTCGCTGAGACATGTCGGAAGATGGATATGGCTCTAGCCCGATTTGATAGAGACCTCAAAAAATGTGGCGAATCCATGAAGAGAGGTCAATCATGTAGAGAAGAAAAGATTCACCGGAGTGCAAGAAACAAACTGAGCCTCTGGTTGAACAATTCGTGCGATCGGTGTCGGGAGCACCCGGGACCTGAGCATCACTGACAACATGCGCAGTCACTGCGTAAATGAATCTGACAAGAAAGGCCACAATCCTCGGCTGGTCACCGCAATCACAAAGATTGACCTTTCCCCCAAAAATAGAACCATGATCTCGATGAGAATTCCAGAGAATGTCACCCAATGGAGATTTCATCATGAAGAAGACGCGTTACTCAGAAGAGCAGATCATCAAGGCAATCAAGCAGCATGAGGCCGGTACCAAGGTCGAAGATATTTGCCGAGATCTAGGTATATCTAACGGAACGTTTTACAACTGGCGCAGCAAATACTCAGGACTTGAAGTCAATGAAGCCAAACGTCTTCGGGAACTCGAGTCAGAGAACAACAAGCTCAAAAAGTTGTTGGCTGAGAAACTACTTGAGACTGAAGCGATGAAGGATGTCTTATCAAAAAAGTGGTGAAGCCTGAAGCAAGGAAGCAGGCAGTTAGCCATATGATGACTGAGCACAACTTGGGTGAACGTACAGCTTGCCGATTGGCTTCATTGAGCCGCACTGGATATCGCTATCAGCGTAAAGCTCGTGATGATGATGTATTGCGACGGCGGTTGAAGGAGCTTGCGGCAAAACAAGCAGCTTACGGCTATCTGTTTCTCCACCGACTTCTGAAGAACGAAGGATTAGTGGTCAACAAGAAGCGAACTTACCGGCTCTATACCGAGGCAGGACTCCAGGTACGGACCAATAAGCGTAAAAAACTTCAGCGCCCCAGGCAGCCGATGGTTGTGCCAGTAGAACGTGATCAAAGATGGTCGATGGACTTTGTCGCTGACCAATTGAGCAACGGCAGAAGGTTTAGAGTACTTAATCTAATCGATGACTATTCTCGTGAAGTGATCGATCAGCTTGTGAACTTTTCAATATCAGGCCAGCAAGTTGCTCGATCTCTGGATCAAGCGATTGAGTCTAGAGGAAAGCCTGCAACGATTGTCTGTGACAACGGTACCGAGTTTACGAGCAAAGCAATGTTCTTCTGGAGCCAGGACACCAAGATAAAGCTTGGTTTCATTCAACCTGGCAAACCAACCCAGAATGCATTTGTGGAAAGTCTAAACGGTAAGTTTAGGCATGAGTGCTTGAACCAGTACTGGTTCAGATCGTTAGACGATGCCCGAACGCAGGCCGATGCCTGGCGGTATCAGTACAACCATGTTCGACCTCACAGCTCATTGAACTATTTAACGCCTGTTGTGTTCGCAGAACAGACAGCTTAAGTTATGGAATCTCATCGAACGATTGGTACTAAGATGGGGGAAAGGTCATCGAGCAAGAGTTAGCAGGCAATCCGTCCGATGTACAGGTACGGACAGTTAGGCGCTTACGTTCAATCTGATCAAGAATCACAATATGGCAGCGACAGCTGTCTGCGCTTCTTTCAAAGCAAATATTTTTCAACTCAGCATGGATCGAAGAGGCGAGTATAGGAGCAAGGCCATCGAGGAGTCTTCTTTAGCAGTTCTAAAAAGCGTATGTAGAAGGCTACAGACCTTACACTAGTCGATGTAGTTGACTACATCGAAATTTTTTACGGTCCAAACCGACGTAACTCTCACCCCGTCAGGATCAGCAGGGAAGATTATTAACAAGCCTCATTTTCATCCAACAAAAACGGTAGCGATTTGCTGGATTATAAAACCGGAATCACTACAGATATCACTTAAACATTCTTATCGTCAATTAAAGCTAACGCGATATGCCTCGCTAATTGTCTTTTGATTTGTACAGGTCATAAAACGAACGTTGTTGGTTCGGCACCCGCTCAAAGTTTTCCTCAAAATATTGATAAATTGTAGCGCGATTGTTCTTGAACCTAAGGTCCTCTCGGCCATCAAGCGGTGCGTCAATGATCAACGCGAAGCCCAAACTAACCTCTCTCAACCTATCAATTTCTTCCTGCTGAAATTCGTGAGATCGAGGAAGCAAGGAATAAATCTCCCAAGTTGGAGACCGACGTTCAAGAATAGCGTAAGCAGCTGGCCAAAGGGGCGTCACATAAAAAGCTCGGCCGATGGGTGCATGATTTTGCTCCAACTTTTGCAAATGTTCGACGCTTTCGGCCGTACCATAGTCAACCTCAAGTGAACTCCCTGAAACTTTAACCACTCTGCACTCAACCCTGAATTCACACTGCCATGCCGGATGCACCGGAAGCATGATAAATAGACTGACGCCTGACAAGACCAGCATAAGAGACCATTTAACAAAGGTTGAGCGTTCTGCAGACATGACCAAAACACCGATCAGCAGGGGGAATATCGCCTGACCCAAATGAGGAACATCGGCCCTAGAATATGCATAATGCGCATAAGGCAGTGATAAAAATGCAGCAGCCACCAGAACCGACGACACAGGTTTATTACAAAACTTGCGCACAAATACCCAGATAATGGATGAGGCACTGAATAAGACCAGTGCAATGAACGCCAAACCAACCAAAACAGCTCGCCAAGCTTCTAATGTCCCTTGCGCATCGAAGTCGACCTGCCACGGCCATGGTATTGGAAGGGTAAGGTTGGTAGCATTCACGTCGAACAGATAAAGTATTGACTCCCAAAAAGCCTGAAAAAAACCTGGGTAAATCATACACAACAGGACGATTGGCAAAAACCCAACGATTATTCCAACTCCGAACGATAAAGCATGCTCCGTAAAACGCCACCGGAAGTCACGATCGAGGCAAAGCCAAATCATGACCCCAGCGTATCCAACGATGCCGTAAACGCCATGATTTCTGCCGAAAACCGCCACAAATCCGATACAGAGGCCGGTCACAAATTGTCTCCTCACGCTCGGGTTTTCAAGCAGGAATGTCAGAGCTGTAACAAGCAATATTGAAATCGAAATATCAAAGAGTTTGTGGCGCGGAAACATCCACGCAAGCAAAATACCAGTGGAAACGAACAGGAAAAGCCAGTTGTACTTTTTGTTAGAACGGGCAAGCAGCATTAGAGCAGCAAATAACCCCAAAACTTGAAATATCGCCACAGCAACACGCAAATTCATAATGCCGCTGCCGTTAAGCAACCCCATCAGCGAAGCCGACCAGTAGTAACGCCCCGGGTCGTATGATTGAAAATCTCGAATCGGTACCTCACCTTCAAGAACGCGTTGAGCGCCATACCAAAGGAACCCCTCATCCCCGAGATTCAAACCCTTAGTTCCTTGCCAAACGAACAGTAAGAACACTGCCAGCGCTGAAAGAGCAAGAACGGTTAAACCCTTAACAAACTGACAACCTACGCGCAATCTCAATTACCCCCCAAGTTCACGTAACTTTTGCTATTTGAGTCGAAGAAGAATAGCATTACTAAAACTGGACTTCCCAGGATTTATTAGCCAGTTGTTGATTCTAAATGGACTTCCCACGCTAACAAGGACACTCTGCCTGTTCATTTTGAGGCGTTCTCAAACGCCTCTGGGCTGACGCCACCAAGATGACTATGTCGTCGAGATGGATTGTAAAACATCTCGACGTAATCA
>JBLHWY010000237.1:0-7268 GCA_047629195.1 Candidatus Azotimanducaceae bacterium | reverse complement strand
GCGCCGCAGCCAATACTGGGGCAGCAGCCAATAAGGTTGCGGCTAGGCTATTTCTCACTAGCGCTCTCCTGGAAACTGATTTGGTCATGACATTTTCACTCAAGGTTGTCACCAATGGCTAACTCACCACTTGAGGTCGCCGTTAGATAGATACCAAAAAGTATGCCCCCAGCGTAGTCATTTTCCCGCTTTCTATATTTACTAAGAGCCCGCAGCGGCTCTTTCTTTCGCTCCCCGGTCTCTTGATTGGTCGTGGTTACAATACAGCGCTCGCACACAGTCACTCGCGCCAAGCTTACATTTGGAAAGTTAAAACTGGCAAGCTCATCCTCATAATAAGGCTCGAGCCCGTCAACGACAATATTGGGCCGGAATCGATTCATCGGCAAATCTTCTTCGAGCCGGCTATTCAGATCTGTCAGGGAAACAGCATTGGTCAGGAGAAGCGGGGCCGCATCTACAAATTTGGTCTGGGGCTCACCGTGCACAAGTGAAAATTCTGGCAGCGGCAAGAACCAATCGAAAGGGCCGTTGGTTTTTGCAAGCCTGACGTCCGCATTAAAAGCTTTAGATAGCCATTCTGCGACAGCATTGCCCATATCTAAGGTAGGCACGTCCTTTCCATAAACTTGAATTTGACCAATTGCCAGCTCTTGTTGGAGCGAACAATCCAGTTCAAAATCTTCGCAACTAGGGTATTTCATTACTAAACAATCTGGTGATTTCCAAACAGCTGTCAAATGAATCAGATCAGGTAGCTGTTTTTGATTTGCCCTTTCGCCATCTTTGACCAATGCAAACTCTCGATCTCCCAACAATCCCATTGGCGTAACAACAACCTGTTCAACGCTATATCCACGGCATCCTTTGATTGGATACAGCAGCATATCTGTCACTTTCGATTGACTCATATCTCTCTCTTATTTGTCTAATAAGGCCACTTGGCCACCGCTCTTAGGTGTTAAAACTTTTCTGTACAATTCTTTATCGCCTCGATCCATCAAACGTACAGTCAGGCTCTGATCTATATGGTCGATATCAACTAAACCAAAAAATTGCAAACCAGCACTAGGCGGCAAGTTTACCCCCTGTTCGGCAGTGGGTGTTTTTGCAAACTTAACTTCAGGACCAAACGTATCATCAAGCGGCGCCTGCCCAAAAGTTCCTGCATGCAGCGGCCCAGAGACAAATTCCCAAAAAGGCGAAAATTCTTTGAAAGCCGCTCTATCAGGATGGTAATGATGCGCAGCGGTATAATGCACATCAGCAGTTAACCACACAACATTTTGAACATCATGCTGCTTTAACTTTTTCAATAACTTGGCCAGCTCCAATTCACGACCTAGAGGGACTCCATTTATACCGTTGGCAACCCCTTCGACGCCACTAGCGGTCCGGTAGTTATCCCAAACGACCAAACCAAGCGGCATGTCTGATGCGATCACTTTCCAAGTCGCTTTACTTTCTAATACCGCTTTCTCAAACCAGGCCATCTGAACGGCCCCGAATATTCTCGACTCAGGACTAATTTCAGCTTCATCTCCGGCCGTATTGGCGCCACGATACGATCGCAAATCCAACATAAACACTTCTAACAAAGGACCATAGCTGATCTTACGGTATATTCGGCCCGGCTCCTTGGCATGCTGACGTGTAGGCAACATTTCATGAAATGCGCGCCGAGCCCGCCCAGCTAACAAATCGATAGATTTCTCGGCATAGCGAGCATCACTAGAAAGATCTTTGCCCGGCGACCAGTTGTTCAAGACTTCGTGATCATCCCACTGATAATAAACTGGAACTTCGCTATTGAACTGCCTTAAGTGCTTATCGTGCAGGTTATAACGCCAACGACCCCGATACTCCTCAAGCGATTCCGCAACCTTGTGTACTCCATCTGAAACAAGGTTTCGCCAAACTGTGCCATCATTCATTTTTTGTTCAGACTTTATTGGACCGTCAGCGTAGATGGTATCACCGCTATGAATCATGAAATCTGGCGAATGTTTACGCATTGTAGAATAGGTTGCCATGCCGCCATGCGCGGGATCTATCCCCCAACCTTGCCCCGCTGTGTCACCAGACCACGCAAATCGAATGTTCTTAGATCGTTCAGCCAAAGCGTCCGGTGCAGTTCGGAAACTACCGTTTGCGATCGGCGACTTTGCTCTGGGCTGGCCGAACGCGGAAAAATGCACCCGATAGAATAATTGCTGACCCTGAGGGAGACCAGTAAGCAGACATTTAGCCGCGTAACCCGTCGCCACCGAAGCGGCAACTGGTGCAAAACGCTGAGCATCTTTGAAACTTTCGCTGGCCGAAACCTCAACGTGCATGAGTCCAGGGCGGTCAATGGCAGACCAAACCACTGCTGAGGACTGAGACACGTCACCGGCCTGGATGCCATAGCTCATGATCGGTCGCTGGGAGCTGTAACTTATATCAGGCGCTACGCAGCCAGCTAAAGCGCCTGAGCCAGCCGTAGTTGCCAGCTGCAGAAATTTACGACGTGGAATGTACAGATTTTTTGTGAAGCTTTTCATGACGCAATCACCCGAGAACTTAAATCATTGATTACGACTATGATACCCCTGTAAGCCTGCATTGGTGTAGCCAGTCATAGATTCTTGGCTCGAACTCTTGCCTCCAATAGCCTGTCTAGCTCACCTGCCGGCATCGGCGAGCCCAATAGAAAGCCTTGTACCTGGTCACAAGCATGTCCTTCAATTTGCTTAAGCTGCGCTTGCGTCTCTATTCCTTCAGCGGCAGTTTGAATGTCCAACGAGTGGCATAGCGCAAGCATCGCGGAGAACACATCAGCCCCTTTGCCAGTAACAGCAAGATCAGCGAGCAAGCTAGGATCGAATTTGACCTTGTCAAAGGGAAACAGTCTAAGATGATTAATACTTGAATAACCGGTGCCAAAATCGTCAAGCACTACGTGTACACCCAGTTTTTTTATCGTGAAGAGTGAGTCAAACCCGTTTTCAGGCAACTCAAGAAACAAGGCTTCGGTCACCTCTAATTCCAATCGACAGACATCTAAACCCGAGAGGTGAATGGCAGCCCGCACCATTGGCACAAAGGAAGGGCGCAACAATTGTAGCGCTGATATGTTAACTGCCAACACAAGAGGCTCGGGCCAAGTAGCGGCGATTTTGCAAGCCTTCTCGAGAACCCAGTTCCCAAGCTCGATTATGAGATCTGATTCTTCTGCCAGCTGGATAAATTCTTCGGATGGAATATATCCATGCTGATAATGATTCCACCTCACTAATGCTTCAAAACCAATCAAATGACGTCCAGCAGCACAGCTCTCCGCGAGAAGCATATCGTCAAACTTAAAGACAGGTTGAAAATAGAGCTCAAGCGACCCTTCCCTAATCGCACTTTCAAGATCTCGCTTGAGTGCCTGCCGCTCAACTAATTCAACCTGCATTTCAGGTTCAAAAAAGCGATAGGTACCTCGACCCGCCTCTTTTGCCTTGTAAAGTGCAATATCAGCATTACGCACAATTTCTTCAGGATCATTCATTTCAATCACACGTACGACACCAAGACTCGCAGCACTAGGTAGCTCATGACCCTCATGGCTGATTTTTTTCGCCAACGTTGCAATAATCCGTTCCGCGATCTCTTCAAGTATCAACAGATCGCTAACTTCTGGAATGATGATCGCAAACTCATCCCCGCCAAGACGCGCGACTGTATCCATGTCACGCATGGCAGTTTCTAGACGGCGACCGATAACACCTAAAAATGCATCCCCAGCCGGGTGGCCGTAGGTATCGTTTATTTGTTTAAACTGGTCGAGGTCTAACATCATCACGGCAAAGGGCTTGTTGTGACGCCGTGCACGGGCTAGCTCTTGGTTCAATTGCTCAGTAAAAAATCTACGGTTGGGCAAATCTGTTAGCGCATCGTGCCAGGCGATGTGTAGATTATCGGCATTCGCTTTTTCTTTTGACTCGACTTCGCCCGAAAGCTCATGAGTACGCCGGATGGTTACAACGATAAAGGTAACGCAGCCGAAGAGAAAAACCAGCATCATCTCAGTGACACCTAATCCTCCGGATTCAGCACCCCATTCACCGACCCACCGAATTACACCCAGTTGTTCAAACACCAAACCCCAGACAACAACAAAAAAGGCAAAGACGATCAGATCCACTAAGACCCGCATGTCTAATTTGAATATTTCACCCTTCATATGTTCTGCCCATGCGCTCCACTCATTCTAAGCATAGGCAGAACTTACGTGTCTGCGACTTTATAAACGGTAATCCCCCGAGAGAACAAGCAAGGAGTGAGTCACTACTATCTATATTTAGACGACGTCAGGTTTACAGGGGTGAAAGCCTGTGAAATCGCCAAAGAATTGGCGCCAAGGCTTACAAACATCTCTGTATGTTTGGCTTCAAGAGGCGCCGATTGAGGCTGCTACTATTCTTTTGAATCTTCCACATCAATCAAATTATTTAGTTGCAGATTCCCAAGCCATGATTTGAAATCAGCAATATTGCCTGGCAATACTATCTTGGCTCCTTCCAACTTACCCAAGGTCTTGATATAGCGCTCGCTCAGTTGTAATTTTAGAGATTCTGGGCCACCGTGCTGATTTATGACGCTACCTATCTTTCCGATTGACTCGGCTGTTGCTGCTGCTATTGCTAATATCTCCTCAGCCTTGCCTTGCGCTTCATTGATTCGACGCTGCATTTCGCCTTCCGAAACGTTGATCAACTCGGCCTTTAAACCTTCCGATCGATTTATTCTGCTCTGCTTATCTCCTTCACTAGATGCAAGAATTGCCCGGCGCTCACGTTCTGCACTCACTTGCTTTTCCATCGCATTTCGAACGGTATTCGGAGGCGTTATATTCTTTATTTCATAACGATGTACTTTGATGCCCCATGCTTTACCGGCCTGATCTAAGACCTCAACGACCTTGGCGCTGATCACATCGCGCTCTTCAAACGTCCGATCCAAATCGAGTGTACCGATAACTGATCTTGTGGTTGTTTTAGCGAGCTGAACCGCAGCATAACGATAATCTACTATGCCATAGCTGGATTTAACCGGATCCCAGAGAGACATATAAATAACACCGTCAACGGTGACCTGAACTTCATCTCTCGTAAAACACTCCTGTGGTGGTACATCTATCGCTTCTTCTCGCAAATCTTGGATAAATGTCACACGATCAACAAAAGGAATAAGCGCGTGGAAACCTGCGTCGAGCGTTTTATGATAACGGCCGAGTCTTTCTACAATATGCGCGGTTTGAGTCGAAACCAACCTGATAGATTGAAAGAACTTTACGATCAGAACGAGGAAAATAATCCCCCAGGTCACCATAACAAAAATATCCATTCCCATAATTCAGCTCCCTCTCTTATTCGTACGGCTTATTGTGCTTGCCACTCGGTCGAAGCCTTCAAACATACCTTCAATATTAGCTAATTCAGAAGGCACAATTGACACATCACTGCGTTCAAACAGACTATCTACCTGATCTATATATGACTCTAAAAGTCTAACGTTCATCGCTTGGCGCCCTCCCGGTTGCTCAATCGCAGCGGCGATAGACGTCATGGCTTCCGCCGTGGCTGTTGCAAGTATCGAAATCTCCTGGGCCCGACCAGTCGCTTCATTGATACGTTTTTGTCTTTCACCTTCAGACAGATTAATCGCTTCTTGTCTTTCACCCTGAGACAAATTTATTGTTGAGTCTCGCTCGGCATTGGCCAGCGTAATTTCAGCGCGTTTTTGGCGTTCAGCTTCCATTTGCTTTTCGAGCACATCAATAACGTTAATTGAAGGCGTAATATTCATCACCTCATAGCGCATCACTTTGATTCCCCAAGGCTCAGAAGCATGATCAATTTCACGCACTATTGTCTCGTTCAGCGCATCTCGCTCAGAAAAAGTTTCACTCAACCTTAATTTACCCACTTCCGAGCGAACCGTTGTTTGGGCTAAGTTTATCGCTGCAACTAAATAGTCCTCGATACCATAGCTCGCTTTATAAGCATCCATCACCTTAATGTAGAGCAACGCATCGACATCAATCTGAATATTGTCTCGGGAGATGCAGCTTTGATGCGGTATGTTTAAACAAAGCTCTCTTGTCTCATGCCTATAGGCCACCCGATCAACAAAAGGAATAAGGAAGTGTAATCCGGGCTCTAGAATAGATTTAAACTTCCCTAGCCGTTCTATCACACACTGTTCTCGCATAGGAACAATGAGAATCAAACGATAGGCTATAAAGCCAATGACCAGCATTAATATTGTCAAGATTGCAGTGAAGCTCATAAGATTGTTACTCCATTCTTTGAAGGTAGGTATTGCCTAAGATTGTGTATGCAAACCTGAACTAACTTAAATAGCAGGGCAAGTCGTTCTAGATCACGGGATCAACAATGTAGGTAGTATTTTCCCTACTCACAATCCTTACTTTAGTTCCTTCGGGGATCTCTCGTCCGTTCCCGAGCGCTCTCCAGGTCGTTCCTCTAAAATTGATGCTTCCAGCAACTTCGCCAGGTCCTATCGTTTTTTTTACTTCCACGATCTCATCAACCTCATCCAGAATCTCTTCCGCGTTAGCTTTGGTCGAGTCACCTTCAGCGAAGCGGCTAACCAGAGTTCTAAGGCCGAGGATTAACATCAGAGATGAAATAAAGAACAATGACAGCGTGTTAATCCAGCTTGTGACGAAACCCATCCAAAGAGAGGCGGCCACGATTGCACACGCAACGCCTAGAAAGAAAACGATTCCTCCCGGGACTATTATCTCAGCAACGGCAAACACCAGCGCCAAAACAATCCATGTTGATGGATCTGTAATAATATTCATAGCACGATTTGACCTCGATTGACATATTATGTCAATGACTATTCACTCATTCCAAGCATTTACCAAAAGAACTCACGGACTATTAAAAAAGCAAACCGACGAATTCATTACAACTTGCTGAACAAACAGATTCTTTTTGAATTGATCACAGCAAAGTCTTTAAGCTTTTGGGAAACGAAGTTGATACGTGCTGACGGGAATATCCAGCATGATTGCGCTGAACGTTCGTCGTTATGCGAGCATAATCTCATGAACAAATTTTATTCGCCGTTCTTTCACAGAGAACAGCAAGCGGCACCAGCTAGATCAGGACCAAGAAGGTATCCGCAAAAACGTATGGGCAAGAAGATATGAGCAAAAAGATATGAGCAAAAAGGTATGAGCAAAAAGGTATGGCCAGCTAGCTATG
>JBLHWY010000236.1:0-7299 GCA_047629195.1 Candidatus Azotimanducaceae bacterium | reverse complement strand
ATCGAGATACCAGGGCGCCTCCCATCTTTCCACATCCGATGACGAGTAATGACATTTACAACTCCAGATTATTTGTGTGCCGGCAGTGGCATCTTAGTTTCAGAACCACCTGTATTGAATTTTTTTTCGAGCAGAAAATGTGTGAACACAACAAAGTCGAGCGATAAAAATACTCCTCGAGTTCGATATTGTTTTTATGATTTCGGCACTCTCAGCATACAAAACGCCGATAAGAAAGTGCCTAGTAACGGCTGCTTAAACAACGTAACTAGAAAAAATACTGAAATAATGCTATCATAATTATGTCTTTAAGTCTAAAGACCCCCTTGATCGATCTAAGCATTAAAGTCGCATGGATTTCTTCAAATGGCTTAAAAACTAACTTCTCAGTTGTATTGCGTCTATCTAAAACTCATACACAACACTAAAAGGAACCCATGTCTTCGTTAATTGAATCAAATAGAGTTTCGTTCAACAAAGTTAATGACAGCAAACCACGGGTGGTCGTTAAAATTGGCTCGAGCCTATTAGCTAACTCAGAACATCTGAATCCATGCTACGCGTTTATTCATGGTTTGCTGAGCGATATTGCCATGCTGCAAAAAAAGGGATACGAAGTCATTCTGACATCTTCTGGATCTGTGGCTCTTGGTTTGAATTCGATCGGCTCTACGCCTGAAAAAGCCTCAATTACTGACAAACAGGCGGCAGCAGCTTGTGGGCAACCTATATTGATGCATGCTTATAAGCAGGTTGCTCTCGAATATGGCTTCGATATCGCACAAGTGTTAGTCACCCTTGAAGACCTCGAGAACATGCAGCGCTTTTTGAACACTAAGAACACGGTTGAACGTCTACTTGAGCGCGGCATTATGCCGATCGTGAATGAGAATGACACAGTCACCACTGAAGAAATCAGAGTGGGCGACAATGACAGGCTGGCAGCGAAAGTAGCGCAAATGGTGCAGGCGGAGCATTTAGTCATCCTTACGTGTATAGATGGCCTGTATGACAGAAACCCCGACGAAGAAGGTGCTCAGCTGGTTCGCTCTATCGAAAATGTGAGTGAGTACCTTGAGGTGGCCACGGGTGTCAGTTCTCTCGGCACAGGCGGAATGTTTACAAAGCTACAAGCGGCCAACATGGCACAGAATGCCGGCTGCGCAACCATCATTGCGCGCGGCCATCTCGATTCTCCCATCAGTTCAGTGATGTTTGGAGATCGTGTAGGAACGGTTTGTAAGGCTCACAGTACGCCGGCATCCCATTGGCGTGTATGGCTTACCGACCGCTTACAAATGGCCGGCGGTCTCATTATTCGACAGGCCGCGTCAGATCAATTAGGGGATTCTAGCAAGGGCATTAGTTGTTATGAGGTAGTCTCCACGCACGGCTCATTTCAGAAAGCCGATGTGCTGCATGTTTATGACGAAAAAGGGGTCGAGATTGCACGTGGTCTGTGCAATTTTTCTTCCGACGAGCTGGCACGAATCGCTAATCATCCAGATGAACCCATCGAGGGGCTTCTTGGTTATCGCTCTTCGCCAACGCTTGTGAATAAAGAGAACCTGGCTATGCTGGCAACACACCATTTGCCCTGGGAACAACCCGATCAAGCGGTATGGCAGGAAACCGTAACGTCCTAGAAATCGGCACTACTCTGCGCTCTGGCGGGTTGATTTTTAACACTCATAGTCGATTTGAAGCAATCTCAGATATCTCGCAGCTAACCCCGCCGAGGTGGATGTGGGCCGTTTTGGATTGTAGAAACTTCGATATAATCGACGATTTCTTCTTAAAGCCTATCATCACGGCTGTGGTGTCAACCTTGGTCTGAACGCAGCAAGATTTGCGCGTACCAAGATCAATTACCACGAACAGGTAGAGCCAGCCACGCCAGGTGCGCACATAGGTGATGTCAGTGATTCAAGCCGGGACGGGTAAGACACGGCAGGTCCACTTGTATCGAAAAATCATAGCGGTGGCCGTTGATGATGTGGCCTTTCGCGTTACTCCTCGAGTCATTCGGCAGCATGAAGCGTCGAAATCTCGGGCTTTACCGCATCTGCCAACTTATAAATACTGTGTAAGAGACTGGTACATAACAAAATACATCGACGATGGTTGGCGGTGTCGTTGATAGCAATAACGAGGGGATACAGATAAGATCGCGCCTCATTGTTGCCGGCAACTATAGGAGTGGCCTTGCATGACAAAAAAAATAGAACTACTAGCCCCAGGGGGCGATGTTAGCGCCATCAAGGCAGCCATTGTGGCTGGTGCTAATGCCGTGTACTGCGGCCTTGATACCTTCAATGCCCGTAACCGGGCCGCAAACCTCTCCTTTGACGAGCTAGTCGGTATTGTTAAGCTGGCTCATAAGTACGCCTGCGAAGTGTATTTAACCTTAAATGTCGTGATTTTGGAGCACGAGATTGTGAGCATGATTAAGCTATTGAATAAGCTGGTGAACAGCGGAATCGACGGCATCATTGTGCAAGACCTTGGGCTGTTTAATCTGGTTGAAAAGCATTTTCCGAGCCTGAACATACACGCCTCAACTCAGCTAACAACGCATAACGAGGGGCAGGTCCAGTTTCTATCTAAAGTGGGGGCATCGCGCGTTAACCTTTCTCGTGAACTCAACCTGGCTGAAGTGGGAGCATTAACAAAAGTCGCCCACGACGAGAGTGTATTAACAGAAGTATTTGTTCATGGCGCACTGTGCATCGCATTTTCAGGTCAATGCTATTCAAGCTCGGTCAGTGTGGGTAACTCTGGCAATCGTGGTCGCTGCAGTCAGGCTTGCCGTGATGAATATCAACCCACTGCCATGGGCAATAAATTCCCGCTTAATTTAAAAGACAATTCAGCCTATTTTGATTTGCCGGAGTTGGTGGATGCAGGTGTCGATTCTTTAAAAATCGAAGGGCGGATTAAGGGCGCACAGTATGTGCATACCGTGGTTGATAGCTGGCGCAAACAAATCGATCGGTTTGTTGCAACCGGTAAACTGCTGGGTGACGATTCAAATCTATACAAGGTGTTTAATCGGAATTTTACTAACCTTTTCCTAAAAGGTGACATGACAAAGTCGATGTTTATCGACAACCCGCGCGATCATAGCTTTACTCATGCCAACGAAAAAAGTAACGCCATATCGCTTGTTCAAATTCAAGAAGCGCAGCAAGAATTGTCCCAAGAAAAAAATGCGCTAGATGCACTTGTAGAGGATAAAATAAGTTACCTGAGCATCGCCAAACCAAAGCTTCAATTTCAATTTTCAGGGAAATTGGGCGAGCCTTTAACGGTGAAAGTGTTGATTACTGAAGTCGCGCTGAATGATAACAGCGCGGAAGATCAAACCTTTACCGTTCAATCCGATATGGTATTGATTAAAGCTGCGCAATCTCCCATTGAGCAGGTCGCCATAGAAAAGCGTTTCAAATCTTTTAGTAATGCTGAGTATCTGATTGAACTTTTTGACTTCTCATGCCTGGATACTGGCCTAAGTATTCCTTTTAAGGAATTGACCTCACTAAAAAATAGACTGGAGTTTCTACTCAATGGCTCGGTAGCTGTTATTCCGCCTGTTGAAGTAGCGCCATTAAGCCAGCATGCAAAAATTGATGAAAAGCCAAAAATGTCCATTTTAATTGCAGGCTTAGAAGATATTTATCTGTGTAATAAAACAGATGCCACTGTGTACTTTAAACTGCCCGAGAGTTTTAAAGTGGGCAGCAGAAAGCATATTGACGTCTTCTTGAACAACCCAAGGCTGATTCCCTGGTTTCCTGCTGTGCTCATCGGTAAAGACTATTTAGAAGCGGTTAAAGTACTCGAAGAAGTGAGACCAAAAACTATCGTGAGTAATAATACCGGCATCGCGTACAAGGCGTTTGAAATGGGTATTGATTGGGTGGCGGGGCCTTTCCTGAACACGACTAATTCTTATGCGTTATTAACGCTGAAAGAGTATCTGAATTGCAAGGGTGCTTTTATCTCTAACGAGATCAATCAAAACCAAATTCGTAATATTAAACGCCCCGAAAATTTTAAGCTTTTTTACAGTATCTACCACCCAATTTTGATGATGACGAGTCGTCAGTGTTTCTTTCAGCAAACAGTGGGTTGTAAAAAGCCAAGTATCGAAGACGGCTGTATGCAAACATGTAAAAAATCCACGTCTATTACCAATGTCAAAGGTATCTCATTTTCGGTAGACAAACAGAAAGGTGGTTATCCCAGTATTTACAATCATGAACAATTCTTGAATCTAGATGCTGTTAAAGATTTTTCACATTTGTTTGATGAGTTCTTTATCGATCTAACCGATATCGGTAGCGGATCAAAAGAAAAGGCAGACAAGGTCCAGTTGATCCATCACTTTGAAAACGTATTAAGCGGAGTACAGGAATTAGGCCAGGCATCAGGCATTCAATTACATGAGATGATCACTGTATCGACCAACGCTCAATACAAGCAAGGCCTCTAGGGAGTTAGGCCTATCAGAAGTCAGGTCTAAATATTAGCAAGGCGTCAGTTTTTCCCTAATAGAAAACTTTCACGGCTATCCAACCACAACGGATATTTGGCCATGGCTTTGGTAAATAGCGGCATTTGTAAATGCCGGTTTAACCAGTCCCGCAATCTAGGGTAAGGAGCTTGTAGATACCATTTTCGGTCGACTCGTGCGAATTGGCGTACAAAAGGCAGCAAAGCATAGTCAGCCAAACTAGCCTGGTCGCCCATAAAATAGTCACCTTTTTGTAATTTGCCTTCTAGCTCAGTAACAAACATTTCACAGATCCGGCGATCAGCTACTTCTGATTCTTTATGAAATCGCTTCGCCAATTTGTAAACCTCCAAATTAGGTTTAAATTCCTTATCGTTCCGCCTGATAAGCTCCAGCATAGCATCTAACTTGCTTGAATCGTCTGCCAGCAACACGTTCTGCGGGTCATTTAACGTTAGCGCCCACAGCATGATATCTATACTCTCATCAATAATAGTGAGCTGTTGATGGTGAATGACTAAAACAGGTACGGTCCCTTTAGGTGACAGTTCCAACATCTCCGCCGGCTTGTTTTTTGTAACCACTGCGCGAATCATTACTGACTGTTGAGCCAATAAGATGCCCAACCTGGCGCGCATGGCGTAGGGACAGTGTTGCAGGGAATACAATACAGGCAGGTTTGGGCTCGATTTAAACATAACAGAGCGTATCCAACGGTAGTCTCAACTTAACTTTCGCAGACAGTAAAACACCCGCTATTTGAAATCAAGCAACCGCGCGACTCCATTCATCAAACGCACCCTCCCAAAACGATTCGCGGGGCAGGCTCTATTGATACACGGGTCGCTATAGATAAAGGGGCTTACTGTTTTTAAGATGATCGCAAACACCATCATCTTGTGGTTTTGGTAGGCCTTCAGGTAAATCAGCTAAGATAATCACAATATTTCCTTAACAGCGCAACGATTCAAACAAGGACAACCTATATGGAACACGAAGGATGCCTGGTAAGCAGCGACATGTCCAAGACATAAGTCAAACCTGTCGCTGTTTCGGCAAAGGCTCAACGTTCGGTTTCAGCCGCAGTGCCTGATCCAACCATGTCTCGGTCTCCTTTCTTTCGCTATCTTTTCTACTTCACAATACACCTTCCTACTATGGCAGATTGAAGAACAACGACCCGTCCGCGGAAAGCCTGCAGGGACTCATGAGGGGATTAAGTTCTTACTGGGTAAAGCGGGGTGTTGGCTAAACAGTTCATTAATAGTGCGCGGGAGCGGCCTATCGTCAACCTCATCATGCGTTAAGAACTATCGTGCGCATCGCTCATGGTTTAGATATTACTGCCCTGTGATTCTTTAGCACCGATGGGCATATCTGCCTCACTCATTATAATGTCTCGATAGCTTCCGCCGGCTGGAATCATCGGGTACACGTTTTCCTCGGCGGCCACGATTACATCGAGCACATAGGGCTCATCAGGATCAGCGAGCATTCGTTCGTAGGCCGCCGCCAGCTCCTTCTTGCAGGAGACGCGTTCAGACTTCACTCGATAACCATCGGCTATGCGTGGAAAATCTGGGTAAATATCTGTTTCACCGTTGGATTTCACCGCCACCGGATCAGACAAATCTGAACCCGAGCGATGCTTGCTGTAGATCATGTCTTGCCACTGCCTCACCATGCCTAGCCACTGGTTGTTGATAATCACCACCTTCACTCCGATACCGTAGCGATGACAGGTCGCCAGCTCATGGATCGTCATATTGAGCGAGCCGTCGCCGTCCACATCAACCACCTGCCGTTCTGGGCAGCCTACCTTCGCACCGATAGCAGCAGGCAGACCATAGCCCATGGTGCCAAATCCGGAGCTGCTGAGAAAAGAGCGAGTGCGCCGTGACTGATAGTGCTGCATGCCCCACATTTGATGCTGGCCAACGCCCAGACTGATAATCGCTTCACCTCCGGTCACTTCACTCAATAAAGCGATTGCGAACTGTGGCGTGAGTTCATCTCCCCCGGGCACCACAAAAGGAAACTCGGCACGAAGACTTATCAGATAACGGATCCACTCACCGTGATCCAAAACGTCCGGGCAGGAACACAGCTGCGACAACGCTATTTTTACATCTGCGCAAATCGGCATGGTGACAACTTTGTTCTTATTAAGCTCATTGCGGTCGATGTCGATATGGATGATTTTTCCATCGGCAATAAATTTATCGACATTACCGGTTACCCGATCATCAAAGCGCACGCCTAGCGCCAGCACAAGATCAGCTTCGTTTACGGCAATGTTGGCGTATTTGGAACCGTGCATTCCCAACACGTGCAGTGCCAGTGGATGCGCAGGAGGAAAGGCGCCGTGCCCCATCAGAGTAGTCGTCACCGGACACTGGAACTTCTCTGCAAACTGCAACAACAGATCCGTGCAGTCAGCACTGACAATCCCACCGCCAGCATAGATCACGGGGCGCTGTGCTTCTCCCAGCAAACGAAAAGCCTTAGATAACTGGTTGTCCGTTAGCCCGCTTACGGCCGTTTCAGGAGCTTCAATAATCGCGGGAATGCGCGGCGCAGTATAGTTACCCTCGAGGTCGCGGGGATAGTGCTGCTGTATGTCCTTGGGAATGTCGATCAGGACCGGCCCGGGTCGGTTGCCATCGGCCAGGGCAAACGCCTCGCGTACGATTTCTGGAATATCGGTAACCTTGCGCACCAGGTAGCTACGTTTGGTGATAGGCGCAGTGATGGCGACGATATCCACTTCCTGGAAAGCATTT
>JBLHWY010000235.1:0-7332 GCA_047629195.1 Candidatus Azotimanducaceae bacterium | reverse complement strand
TGCTTTCCTTGATGGGTGAGACCAATATCGCCACATTAAACTCAAGCTGTGGCGCAGAGCAGGAATACTTCCTCGTAGACCTGAATTTCGCCAATGCCAGGCCGGACTTGCTTCTCGCGGGACGCACGCTATTTGGCGCTGCGCCGGCAAAGGGGCAAGAATTTGACGATCACTATTTCGGCGTAATACCTGAACGAATCCAGATTTTTATGCAAGATTTTGAAGACCAACTGTATAAGCTTGGTATTCCTGCCAAAACTCATCACAACGAAGTTGCGCCTGGACAATTTGAGATTGCGCCCTACTTTGAGGCGGCTAACGTGGCGGCAGATCATCAGCAATTGTTGATGACTGTGATGAAAGCGACGGCGAAAAAACATGGCTTCTTATGCCTACTCCATGAAAAACCCTTCGCGGGAATCAATGGATCAGGCAAACACGTGAACTGGTCTGTCGGTAATTCAACTCAGGGGAACTTACTTGACCCTGGCAAAACTCCCCATGACAACCTGAACTTTTTGCTCTTTTGTGGTGCAGTAATTCGAGGCGTTCACCTCTATGGCCCATTACTGCGCGCAGTAATTGCCTCAGCAGCTAATGATCATAGACTGGGCGCCAACGAAGCCCCGCCCGCGATCCTATCTGTTTACCTCGGCGATCAGCTCGAGGCAGTATTTGAAGATATCAAGTTAGGTAAGCTGACTGGTTCCTCAGATGGCGGAGAAATGGATCTTGGTCTCAATCAGATTTTGAATTTCACAAGAGATCCGGGTGACCGAAACAGAACATCGCCTTTTGCTTTTACAGGCAACCGTTTTGAATTTAGGGCGGTCGGTTCTTCCCAGTCAGTTTCGGGTCCACTCGTTGCGATGAACACAATGTTGGCCGATTCCCTCAACTGGATTGCAGGAAAACTGGAAACGGAAATCACGGGTGGCGCCAGCCGGGGCGCAGCGGTTATTAGTGTGCTGAAGGAGTTGATGATTGAGCACGGCAACGTAGTCTTTGGTGGCGACGGATACTCAACTGATTGGCACAAGATTGCTGTTGAAGAACGCGGGCTGAAAAATATTCCCACCACCGCAGATGCACTGCCAGCATTAAAAGACCCCGCTGTAGTCGAGCTTTTTGCCGCGACTGGCGTTCTTTCAAAAATTGAACTGGCAAGTCGATTCGAGGTTTATGCCGAACAGTACCTACTCTCAATCGAGGTCGAAGCGAAACTTGTCATTGATATGGCAACCACGCTGATTTACCCGGCGGCGATCAATTATCTGTCCGACATATCTGCAGCCAGTTTGAGCCTCAATGAAATGGGTATCGAAATTGATACCGACATTGCAAAATCAGTCGCAGGAAATGCCAACGCGATGATGGCCGCAGTCTCAAAACTCAGTAACGCACTCGGTAAACATTCGTTTGAAAGCACCGAAGAGCACATGCAATATTGCGCAAGCACGATACGCGATTTAATGGATGACGTTCGATCCTATGCTGACAATCTTGAGGGCTTTGTTGCAGACGCTCTATGGCCATTGCCGAAGTACCAGGAGATGCTATTTATTAAATGAGGCTTGTTGAGTCACAGCGCGCAATATCCAGCCCCTCTCCAATAGGTGCTAACCTAAACTAGTTCAGGACAAACTGGCTCCATAACGAGTCAGTTTGTCTCGAGATCTAAACCCAATACATCAACCCAATACATCGACCCAAGAATCTCTCAGGGGCTGCCCATCTATCTGGAATATTGCAGGTCGGCGGCACCCTTGATGTGTTCGGCTGCTCTTCCCTCCTCGCTGCCTCTAAGTAACATCTCCATGGCTGCTAAACGATCTCGATCAGTCATTTACTTTGACATCAAAGGGTTTGGTAGTTAGAAATCGAACGGTTGGTAGTTAGACATCTAATCAATATTCGGCAGATTCAAGCCGAAATAAGGACGTATCTTCGGCTTATTCACTGATTACAGAGGGTATATGATGATTTTGGGTAGTTAGACCTGTATGATTCATTTTTATTCAAATCTAATCATAATTCCCAGGGGGGAAACATGTTTGTACGAAATCGGCTGAATGCCGCAATTATCTCTATCATCAGCGCTGGATTGGCTCCATGTGCCATCGCGGCGATCGAAGAGGTTGTCGTGACAGCCACCAAACGATCTGAAAGCACTCAGGATATTGCCGTTGCAGTTTCTGCGGTAGGTGAAGAGACGCTCGAGCAACTGGGAATTACAAATTTCGAAGACTATCTACTGCAACTTCCAGGTGTGACCGCAGGTGGCGCCGGACCAGGCCAGAATACAATCTATATTCGAGGCGTCGCATCCACAACTCCCAACCTGACCACGGCAGGTGTTGCAGGACTGGCACCCAATGTTGCCTTGTATCTTGACGAACAACCACTTGCGCAGCCCGGTCGAAATCTCGATGTTTATGCTGCTGACATGAATCGTGTAGAAGTCTTGTCTGGACCTCAGGGCACGCTTTTTGGCGCCAGCTCGCAAGCGGGCACCGTTCGATTGATTACCAACCAGCCAGACCCTACAGATAGCTATGCCCGTTTAAAACTCGGCACGAGTTTTACTCAGAATGGCGAAATGAACAATAACGTCGAAGCAATGGTTAACTTCCCCGTCAACGACCGGTTGACTTTACGTGGCGTTGTTTACGTCGATAACCAGGGTGGTTACATCGATAATGTTGCTGGCACTGTTAACGCCAGCGAAAGTGCACGTTTCCGTCCTGTAGGCACTGTTCGAGGCAATGGGCTACCTGTCAGCGCCGGACGTGCGGGCTTTCAATCAACCGCAGACCTCAGTGGCGTAACCTTTCTGAATGCAGATAATGGATCGCGCGTAGAAGAAAATTTCAACGAAACGGTTTACAGCGGCGCACGAATAAGCGCCCTTTACGATATCAATGACGACTGGAGCCTGAAAGTCGCACATGCGCAGCAGCGCCTTGAGTCCGAAGGTGTTTTCTTTGCTGACCCTAACCTCGGCGACTACGAGATTCAGCGATACGAAGACGACTCGCTAGAAGACTCTTTCGCGAACACAAACTGGACCCTGGAAGGTCAAATCGGCAAGCTCACGATGGTTTACACAGGTGCTTACACAGCACGTGAAACCAACCAGTTTGTCGACTACACCGATTACCTGTTTGTCGGTCAATATCTACCTTATTACATCTGTGATGCTTCTGTTTCTTATCCCGGCGCTGGCGTAGCCCCTTCTGGAACCTGTCAAGCACCTAACCTGTTTGTAAAAAGCAGCACAGACACTGAAGTTATCACCCACGAGTTCAGAATTTCGACAGATGAAACACGTCGCGTCCGAGCAACTGTTGGTGCATTCTATAGCGACTTGGAACTGCAGGAACTGAACAGCTTCACCTATCCTGGTTCAGAACGCGCTATCGCCTTTGATGGCGTTACCGCAGGGTTTGGGCCGAACTTCTCAGCCCAGGGCGCCACCGTTCAAGACTCAGGCCAATGGCCCGAAGGCGTCATTTTCAGAAACGACGTTGTTCGTACAGATGAGCAGACAGGTATATTCGGCGAAGTTAATGTAGATATCAGCGAACAGTTCTCTGCTACCTTCGGTGCCCGCTGGTATGATATTGAGGTAGAACTACTCGGCAGTGCAGCAGGTTCCTTCGGTAACTTTGGCGCAGCAGTAGATAACAATGCCGGTAACAATCTCGACACACTATTTAGTGGTGCCAATCCGGATACAGCATCCGCAGACGGCGTCATTGGTAAGTTCAGCCTCGCATGGACTCCTAGCGACAATGCACTGGTCTATGCCACATGGTCCGAAGGATTCAGACCAGGTTTGCTGAACCGTCCAGGCGGCGCATCAAATCCAGCTGGCACATTCACCGTGCCATTTGCACTTGATACGGACGACGTGACTAACGTCGAAGCGGGGTGGAAACTTGACCTGCTTAATTACACACTTCGGTTTAACGGTAGTATCTTCAGAATTGAGATTGAAAACCTGCAAACGACAATTTTTGATCCGAGCGTCACCAACCTATTCTTCTCTGACAATGCAGCTGATGCAGAAGTCACGGGTATCGAAGGTGATTTCATCTGGGCGCCAGAATCTATTTATGGACTGACAGTAACGGGGGCATTCTCTATTCTGGATACAGAGATTACGCGGATCATTACTCCAACTAATGACGTGACCGCCGGTGATGAACTGGCATTCGCACCTGAATTCCAGGGTAACCTCAGAGCGCGCTATGAATGGCCTCTATCATCTGGCGGGCTTACTGCCCATGTGATGCCACATGTCGCATATTCAAGCGAATCGTTCAGTGACATAGTCTCCATTAACCGAGATCGCATCGATAGCTGGGCGATCGTTGGCATAACAGCCGGTGTTAGATCGGACTTATGGTCAGCAGAGCTCTTTATTGACAACCTGACTAATGAACAGGCTGAAATGTCGAGAAGCTTTGTGTACGACCGTGATCGAGTTAATTATGTTCGACCACTGACCGCAGGAATCAGAGTTTCATATGATCTCTAATACCTGAGCCTGAAAGTCATTGAGGGGTCCACAATTAGGGCCTCTCTATGACACTGACTCAATACAGGTTTGCGGAGAAATAAGTGGCAACAGACAAACTAACAGAAATCAGGTCAGACATGAGCACCGGCGATTTCAGCAAAGCGCTGAACACCGTTGAAATAGCGCTTAAACTCGAGTCAGACAACACTGACCTACTCTATTTCGCTGCCGTTTGTTCACGTTACCTGCATCTTTACGATCAAGCCCTCACATGGCTTGAAACCCTAAAATCGATTATTCCAGAACATGGCAGAGCTTATCAGGAAGAAGGTTACCTCCGCCGCGAACTAAACCAACCGGAATTAGCCCTGCAAGCATTTGCGCTGGCATGGCGATATAACCCTGCACTTGAATCGAGTTGCCGTGCAGCCTTAGAACTTGCCACAAAGTTAAATCAACCCGCAGAAATCCAACAGGTCAGCGCACAGTTGGCAGCCTTGGCACGCTTACCGAAAATCCTCATAGCAGCAACAGATCTCGTTGCCGAGGGCAAGCTCATAAAAGCTGAAGCGTTCTGCCGACAACACTTGCAGAAAAACCCAACCGATGTCGAAGGCATGCGGCTTCTCGCCGATATTGGGCTTCGCCTCGGGGTGCTTGACGATGCAGAATTCCTGCTGAAAAGTGCCTGTGAATTCGAGCCCGAAAACACCGCCGTCAGAATCGAATACATCCAGGCTTTAAGAAAACGACAAAAGTTCCATGAAGCAGTGACCCAAGCAAAACTGCTACTCGACAGCCAGCCAGATAACCCCCGTTTCCAGTCCCTGTATGCAGTAGAGAATATGCAGGCGGGTGATTTCGAGGCCGCACTTGTACTGTTTGACCAAATATTGACGACCCTGCCTGGCGATCCCGTGACCCTAACCTCCAAAGGGCACGCTTTAAAAACCCGAGGGGACTTTGACGAATCGGTCGCAACCTACCAGGAGGCGATCAAGTTCCGTCCTAATCACGGAGAGGCCTGGTACTCCCTAGCCAATCTAAAAACATATCGCTTTAGCGAAGCTGAGCTAGCAGAGATGCAACGGTTGGAAGACGGCCAAGGACAGATGTTTATGGACAAGGTCTACTTGTCCTTCGCGAAGGCAAAAGCTTTTGAAGACCTTGGTGATTTCAAGACATCATTTGACTACTACCAGCAAGGGAATGATTTAAAAAAGCGCCAGAGTCGCTACAGCGCAGAACAAATGACCGAAGAGTTTAGCAAACAGAAGCAAGTATGCTCTGCGGAACTACTCGCTACGGATACAGGTGATGAATCACCAGACCCTATTTTTATCGTTGGCATGCCAAGGGCTGGCTCGACGCTGTTAGAACAGATTCTCGCGTCGCACCCACTAGTCGACGGTACACTTGAACTCCCTAATGTGTTGTCCCTCACACAATATTTGCGCCGACTTAAAATTGATGACAAAACGCCAGGATATCCCGAAATACTACCCCTACTCTCAGGTGAAAAGTTAAGGGAATTTGGCGAAACTTACCTGCGCGAAACACAGATTCATCGTCACGGCGCACCTTACTTTATCGATAAGATGCCTAATAATTTCCGTCACATAGGCTTGATTCATTTGATGTTGCCTCAGGCAAAAATTATCGACGCAAGGCGAGCCCCCCTCTCCTGTTGTTTCAGCGGCTACAAGCAGCTATTCGCCGAGGGACAAGAGTTCAGCTACGGCCTCGATGAGATTGGCAGATACTATAAAGATTACGTTTCTCTTATGGATCACTGGCATAAAGTGTTGCCTGACAAGATTCTACATGTGCAATACGAGGACGTGGTGTCGGACCTCGAGACACAGGTGAATCGTATATTGGATTACTGTGGTTTACCATTCGACTCCGCCTGCGTTGAGTTCTACAATACCCGCCGATCAATACGGACACCGAGTTCGGAACAGGTCAGACAGCCAATTTTCCAGTCAGGCCTGCAAGCCTGGCAGCCATTTGAACAGTGGCTGACACCATTAAAAAATGCTCTGGACTAATAACCAACAACAAAGAAACAATATCTAAGAGTCGACATCTAAGATACCAATCGATCATAGACAGGATTCACTAACACATGACAGATTACGACGAAGTATTAGTATCTCTAAGACGCATCACTCGGGCTATAGACCTGTATTCAAAGAAGCTGCTAAAAGATACAGGTCTAACAACCTCACAGCTTTTGGTAATGCAATCCATCGGTGAACTGGAGAATCCAACCCCCAGTGCCATCGCAAAAGAAGTTGTGTTGTCACAGGCGACGGTAACTAATCTAATCGATCGTCTCGAAAGGCATCAGCTGGTAAAGCGAGAGCGTAGCCTGAAAGATAAACGAACGGTGAAAGTAAGCCTTACTGATAGAGGAGCGGAGATCATTGACAGCAAGCCTGAACTGCTCCAGACAGGCTTTCTCCGTCACTACCGCAAATTGCAGGAATGGGAACGCCACGGCCTGGTTTCAGCATTGCAGCGCGTCGCCACTATGATGGACGCTGAAGACCTAGACGCATCCCCGATTCTTGAACTAGGTGAATTGCAAGCTCCCTCAAGTTAGCCCGACTGGTGTTTCGCGATACTCCACAACGAGTCATTTTGTCGTAGGCAATGAGCTTTTTACTCACTTCAGATTAAGCACCCGGGCATTCGTAACTA
Source organism: Candidatus Azotimanducaceae bacterium (assembly GCA_047629195.1). Taxonomy (GTDB): domain Bacteria; phylum Pseudomonadota; class Gammaproteobacteria; order Pseudomonadales; family Azotimanducaceae; genus UBA4582. The sequence continues at coordinate 101 of JBLHWY010000235.1, read as the reverse complement.
TACTTCCGCGTAACCAAACAATCCCCTTGACTTGATCACATCAGCGACAGCAACGAGATATTCATCGGGCGATCACACGCTATCGAAAAATAAAAACTTCA
>JBLHWY010000234.1:0-7376 GCA_047629195.1 Candidatus Azotimanducaceae bacterium | reverse complement strand
AAAACAGGTGCCGATCTTAGGACAATTTCCCCTTCCGGTCGAAGTGATCCCCATGGCCCGTTCTTATGTGGCCAGAGAAATTGTCAAGCTAGGCGGCGATCCTGCCTATCGTCAAGGCGTCGTGACTGACAACGGCAATGTGATTTTGGATGTCTATAACCTAACTATTCTCAACCCAGTAGAACTTGAAAGACAGCTCAATGCCATAGTTGGCGTTGTTACCAACGGCTTATTCGCTCATCGCGGCGCCGATGTGGTGTTGGTTGGAACCGATAGCGGCGTTGAAACGATAGACTAATCGATTTCACTACAGAGAAGAGCAGTGGCTAGTAGATAGATATTCGCTAAAAGCTAAAGACAAAAACTTATTACCACAGAGAACAAAGAGAAAAGACAATTGTGGTTTAGCTGAAAATACAAATATCTATTACTTCTGGTTAATAGACCCCTTTTAACCTGTTGGTCGGAAAAGAGCGATTCCAGCCGTTGGATCTGACTTAGCCGAATGGCTGTTTTGCCCAAGATTGCGGCCAGTCGATGAAGCCATTTGTATGGCAAGTCTGAGCGTTCAACGGACGGTAGGGAAATTAGTTTTCTAACCGTTTAAATACCGAGTACGTGCTGAAAGCAGTTATCTAACTGCCGAAGATCTAACGCCGCTTAATATAAGTCTGTTTGCATAAAAGTAGTACTTCCTCATAAACAAAAGCAATATTGAAAACTGGTTTGCAAAACAACGGGAAGTGCTTGTTTTTGAATTCTGAATTATGTGAAACAGTTGAGTAATAGACACAGTTCGCCGATTTTCACTCCCTTATGGATATAAAAAAGGTAAATATGGAAAATATGAGGCATCATGTATTTTCATTTTATGAAAAATGACGTTTTGTTCTACCTATACTCTAAGGTGTAAGGCCTAATTGTCGTGCAACGGCAACGGCAGAAGTTCGATTACTGACGCCAAGTTTTCCAAAAATATTCTTTAGATGCCACTTGACTGTGTTCAGGCTAATGAACAATGTGCTGGATATAGTGTTGTTGGTGTTACCGGAAGCAATTAGGGCCAGTATTTGGCACTCTCGGTCGCTTAACGGTTCAATCAAACCAGGAACTGGGCTGTTATCTTTGATTGTAGTTTGATTAACTTCACCGGTTTCTGCTGCAATCGAGACAGTAATATCTTCCAGAAATTTTCTTTTAGAGTGAGGCCAGTTATCGATTTCACCCTGGCGTAAATCGAGCAGCAATGAATCAATTTCACAACCCTCGTCAACAAAACAGCGTACAGAATGATTTGGTGCTGCAAGCGCAAGTGCTTCATCAACTAGGCTGCGCGCCTTGATTTTATCTTGTAGGAATCGCGCACGAGCTTCAAGCACATAACACTCAATCACACGCATTCCCCAGCGTGATTCTGTTGCGAGCTGGCGCAATTGAGCTAACACCGATAGCGTCACTTCGGGTCGTCCAGTGGCTATTTGTAATCTCGCCCAGCTCAAGGCGTTGCGACAGGGCAAGCGCTCCCATTGTGAGGGCAACAACAAGGTATCGGCGTCCACGTCTATCTCATTAATCAGTGCATGGTCCAATGCCTCATTCAGGCGTCCCGCTTGCAAAAGGTAGGCAATGCGGCCACCGACAGCCAGGGCCTGGTGTCGTTCGTAAGGCGCGCCCCAACGAGCACCCACTGCTGCGATCAAATCGTAGCAGCGCATTGCCGCACGATGATCCCCGTGTAAGCCACTGATCCGTGCCAATGCGGTATATCCATAAACCAGTAATTTAGTAAAGCCAACCTCTCCAATTAACGGAAGGTTAGGCCGAAGGCACTCCAGCGCCTCGTCGATCCTATTCCATTGGTATAATACAATTCCTTGGATCACTTGCGGTATGGGTGCAATATATTTTTCTTTTGAGAAACTGGTACTTTCTGGAGAGAATCGCGCAAAACAATGATCCAAGTTGCCATTAGAAAAATCCGTTAGCGCTAAGAAACACTCGGCGTATATAGCACCAAACTCTGATCCTGCCAACAAATGATAGCGCCGGGCCTGGGACAATGTTTTCGCCGCACGGCCAAACTCCCCTAATTCCGAATGTGCGTAACCTTGGAAATTGCAGGCAAGTCCTCGTTCAAAATCATTCAAGAAGTGAAACTTTTCACGTAGCAGTTCAACTATCTTGTGAGGGTCATCTCTGGCAATTGCAATACCTGCAGAGAGTAAACGTGTTTGCTCCCGTAAGTATTGGAATTCATTGGATTCAGCAGAGGTTTCATCCCGCTCTATGAGGGCAGTCATTTTCGACAAAACTTCATCACTCTCGTCGGCGCTGCTGGCGTGATACAAAGCTGTTCCGAGCAAATACAGCAGTTTTGGATTTTCGTTGCGTACATCATCCGGAATTCGCCGGATCCATGCAATCACCCGAGGCATACGCCCAGCCATTAATTCAATCCACGATTGCTGCTCAACCAAAGTAGTCACAATGTCGAAGTCGCCCGCCAATAAACCGTACTCGACGGCCTCGCGAGACATATTTTGCTTTTCAAACCACAAGGCTGTTTTGCGGTACAGAGCAACAAGTTCACCTGGGTGGCGCCGTCTCAGTTCGCCCAGCAAAAATTCGTGAAATAACTGATGGTAACGATACCAGCCACGCTCCTGGTCCAGAGGTGTGACAAATAGCCCGTCGCGTTCAATGTCTTCCAGCATCTGTCGGGCGTTTTCATCGCCTGTAAGGTACGCCGCAAGATCGCCATTGATATGATCGGACACCGAGGTTCGTAACAGAAACTCCTGAACGGCCTTAGGCTGTTGGTTCAGAACGTCGCTCGCCAGGTAGTCGGCAATATCCTGCAAACTACCCGAAAAGGACTCGATGAACCCGTCTCGTCGGTCTGGATCCCGCAGTGATAAAGAAGCAAGTTGTAGACCCGCTATCCAGCCTTCGCTATGCTTATGGATCTTCTCAACCTGGCCAATGTTTAAACTTAGATTTCGAATTTCAAGCAGAAACTCTGAGGCCTCAGGCAGGTCGAATCGCAACTGGGTGGGTGTTACCTCTCGTAGTTCATCCCTGACACGAAGCGCCGCCAAACCAAATTTTGGTCGCGTCCTTGAAGCAATAATCATCTGAAAATTTTCAGGGGCTAGGTTCAACAACAGCTCGATCAGTTCATCAGTATCGCCACCCCCAACACAGTGATAGTCATCGAGAAATAAAATCAATGGTACCGCCGCATCGCGAATATCTTCGACCAGATCACTGAGTGTTCGTGTTACATCGAATCGTACCCCCGCGCCGATAATTCGGGCGGTTCTGTATCCAAACGTAGGAATGGCGTATTGGATCGCTTCCACAATATTTCGCAATAACGACGAGTCACTGCGATCATCAAGCCCCAGCGATATCCAAGGCACAACGTAGCCGACAGACAACAAAGCCTCTCGCGACTGAATAAGCAGGGTTGTCTTACCAAAACCGGCAGGTGCAGCAACCAGAGTCAGCTTTGCTGCCCGTTTGTCTTTGCTCGATTCGAGTAAGCGATGTCGACTGACTATTTTTGAACGAGCAATTGGCGAAATAAACTTGGTTTTCATATGAATTTGGGCGTGTTGTGGATCTCTCTATTATTTTGCACCAAAAACGGCTCACTATGCACTTTAATCTCGGTGCCATTGTGGAATTCGAGACGCATCAGTGTATTCGCGGGTACCTCCGTCCATTTCGAAAGGTCCTCGTCAATCGGTTCAGATACGAGCAATGCGCCACCATTAGTTTGATTCAAGTACAAGGACGGTGCGTTTTCGTCGGAGGCCCAGCGCACTGCGCGAACAGACTTTCCGTCGGTCAGTGCCAACGTCGCGCGAAACGCCTCCTTGATATTCTTACTGCACCGTAATTCATCCACTACGCTAATTGTTTTGCGAATTGCGTGTTCAGGGTTGTCGCGCAGGCCGTAGGTAATCATCAACTGGAACAGAAGCTCACTGTCGGTACCACCCGTGATGCAATCAAAACTCTCATCCGATAATAGCGCAAGAAGTTGTCGCCGCAAGAGCTGGAAACCACCAATTTGACCATTGTGCATGAACAACAAGCTTTGTTCACGAAACGGATGACAGTTCACCGATAGATTGGCGGCACCGGTTGAAGCACGAACATGGGCGAAAAAAACATCGCTTTCAATCACACGTGTTAGCTCGCGTAAATTGGTATCGGCCCATGCAGGGCCTGCATCTCGATACAAACCGGGCACGGGCGATTTAGCATACCAGCCGAGGCCACCACCATCTCCATGCACACCGAGTTTTGCCTTGTGAGAATGCTGCGCCTGCTCACATAGGGAATGTGGACCATCGTACAGGAATTGCTCTATAAGTCTGGGTTCTCCAATATAAGCCAACCAACGACACATTAATTTTGTCTATCTCCACTTTAAGTGCGTGCAGAAAATCCGCAAAGCGCCGATAAGAATCATAGTCTGCCAGCGCCTACTGCAAACCACTCCAAAGGGTAGTTGCGTGGAAGTACAGATAAAAGACATAATATGTGCTAATTAATGGTTGAGAACTAGCGATGTCAAATTCCTGGAAAACAAGCACTCTGTGCTTGAAAATCTACAGATGCTAACACTTACGCTTAGACGTTTGTTGGCGACCATTCCGGTCATGGCTATTGTTGCCATTATCGTTTTTTCACTGCTTTATTTAACGCCGGGAGACCCAGCCGCGGTGCTCGCAGGCGAACAGGCTACCGCAGCTGATATCGAGCAGCTGCGCCGTACGCTTGGCCTTGATCAACCCTATGTAGTGCGATTTGGGCAATGGATCAGCGCTGTATTTCAAGGTGACCTGGGCACATCTATTTTCTCGCAACGACCTGTCATGGAATTAATTATCCAAAGACTGGAGCCCACTATTGCGCTCACAATCGCCTCATTAATCATTGCAGTAACGATCGCTGTTCCACTTGGTGTTATCGCAGCATGGCGAGCGGGTGGATTGATTGACCGCATGGCAATGAGTTTCGCGGTACTCGGTTTTTCGGTGCCAGTATTTGTACTATCCTATCTTTTGATAGCCGTCTTTGCTGTCAATCTGAAAATCTTGCCCGTTCAAGGCTATGTACCTATAGCTTATGGCTTTTGGCCCTTCTTAAAACACCTGATTTTACCGGCAATATCACTGGGTATTATCAATGCGGCGCTGATTGCCCGGATCACGCGTACCACCATGATCGAGGTGCTGAACCAGGACTACATTCGAGCCGCCAGAGCTAAAGGTCTCTCTGTGCCGCGGGTGTTGATCAGGCACGCGCTGAAGAACGCTGCCGTCCCTATTGTGACTGTCATTGGTATCAGCTTTGCCTTGTTAATTAGCGGCGTGGTTGTGACTGAAACGGTCTTCAATATTCCGGGGCTTGGTCGTTTGACCGTGGATGCCATTTTACGTCGGGACTACCCGGTTATTCAGGGAGTCATTCTGGTGTTTTCTGCTACTTATGTGGTGGTTAATTTACTGATAGATCTCAGTTACGGCCTATTTGATCCGAGGATTAAGTATTGAGCGCCTCCATGACAACACACACTAGCGCAGCACCAACTGGTCTGTTGCGACTTTGGAAGCGGCATCCCAACTTTATAATCGGTGCGGTGATGTTAGGTATTGCTCTATTTGCAGCGTTAGCAGCGCCGTGGTTAGGCACTATTGACCCGCAGATGATCGCGCCCTTTAATCGTCTCGAAGCGCCAGGTGAGCACTTTTGGTTTGGTGGCGATTTAATTGGTCGCGATGTATACAGCCGCACTATCTACGGATCGCGCATCTCGCTGGCGGTTGGGCTAGGTGTTGCGGTGATCGGAATAACATTTGGTCTTGTGGTTGGTATCCTAAGTGGTTTTGTGAGCTGGGTTGATCAAATTTTAATGCGCGTGATGGACGGATTGATGGCCATACCGTCTATTTTACTGGCTGTCGCATTAATATCATTGACCGGCGCAAGTTTGAAAAACGTCATCATTGCAATTTCAATTGCCGAAATCCCGCGCGTCGCGAGACTGGTGCGCAGTGTTGTTTTACAGCTCAAAGAACGACCCTATGTCGAGGCGGCTATCACGGCGGGAACACCGTTTATTTTGGTGCTGTGGCGACATATATTGCCAAACACTCTTGCACCTTTACTCGTACAGGCAACATATATCTTCGCCTCTGCGGTGTTAACCGAAGCCATTCTTAGTTTCATCGGGGCGGGCACTCCGCCTTCAATACCAAGTTGGGGTAATATAATTGCAGAAGGTCGCACCGTATTTTCAATCGCGCCGCACATAGTGCTGTTTCCTGGGATAGCTTTATCCTTTACGGTATTGGGTGTCAATCTGCTGGGCGACGGATTGCGCGACATTTTTGATCCCCGTTATGTGAGCAAAACATGAGCGACCCAAAACCTTTACTCAAGGTAGAAAACCTTTGCGTCACCTTTCGCACCGATCGCGGCGTTGTTGATGCCGTACAAGATTTTTCATACACCTTGAACGCGGGTGAAACCTTGGCGATTGTTGGTGAGTCCGGCTCGGGGAAAAGTGTTGGCGCTCTGGCACTGATGCGCCTGATACCTGACCCGCCCGGCAAAATCAGTAGTGGCTCCATTGAATTCGACAATCGCGACATTCTCGCCATGAGTGAGCGCGAGATGCAAAAAATTCGCGGTAATGAAATTGCAATGATCTTTCAGGAGCCAATGACCAGCCTTAATCCAGTACTAACAGTCGCTGAGCAAATTTCTGAGGCGGTGCAACTTCATCAGGGACTTAAGCCAAAAAACGCTCGAGCACGGGCGCTGGAGATGCTGCAGTTGGTCCAACTAAGCGAGCCTGAAAAACGGCTCGAGCAATACCCCCATGAACTGTCTGGCGGTATGTGTCAGCGTGTCATGATCGCAATGGCCTTAGCTTGTACCCCTTCGATACTGATTGCCGACGAGCCAACAACCGCACTGGACGTAACCATTCAGGCGCAGATTTTGGATTTAATGCGCGACCTGAAAGACCGCTTAGGCACCGCCATTCTATTGATAACCCATGATTTGGGGGTTGTCGCCGAAATGGCCGATCGTGTTATCGTCATTTATGCGGGCAGAAAAGTTGAAGAAGCACCGGTCCGAGAACTATTGCGTAGGCCTAGGCACCCGTACACGCTTGGGTTGCTCGGAGCAATGCCACGCCTTGGCGACACAGAAACCCAGGCGCGCTTAACAGAGATCCCGGGCACAGTACCCTCGTTGCTCGACCCCATTGTGGGTTGCGCTTTTGCCCCGCGCTGCTTAATGGCCACCGATAGATGTCGAAGCGATGCGCCTGAACTACAACCTTTTGG
>JBLHWY010000233.1:0-7405 GCA_047629195.1 Candidatus Azotimanducaceae bacterium | reverse complement strand
TTGGCTAGGAAAGGTTATGCCAGATGCACATCAAATTGCTCAAGTTCGTTCAGAACATGTCGGTCACATACTCAAGATCATTATCGCTAATCCATCAAAACGTAATGCCATTATTCCGGAAATGATGGAACAACTATCTAACGCTTTCACCGTACTGCAGAATGATGATGACCTGTGGGCAGGTGTACTTTGTGCAGAAGGCGACCATTTTACGGCGGGCTTAGATATGCAGAAGTTTTTTGGACCAGATGCCAAACCACAAACCGTACCCGAAGGCAATGTGGACGCCTTCGGCTTAAAAGTCGAATGCAATAAACCCATAACCACAGCGGTACAAGGCCTCGTGCTCACCGTCGGGATAGAAATGATGCTTGCTGGAGATATCGTTGTCGCGGCTGAAGATGCCCGGTTTTGCCAAATGGAAGCCAAGCGTGGTATCGCACTGCTTGGAGGCGCTCACTTTCGCTTCCTGAGTCGTATGGGTTGGGGCAACGCCATGTACCACTTGATGTTGTGCGATGAGTTCGACGCCGACGAGGCATATCGCTTCGGCCTAGTCCAAGAAGTCGTGCCCTTAGGACAACAAATGGAACGCGCCATGACGCTTGCTGGCCTTATTAATAAGAACGCACCGCTTGGCATCCAGGCAACCAAGATAAGCGCACGAAAGTTTTTCGAAGCAGGACAAAAAGTAGCCATTGATGAACTCCCTAAAATCCGTTCTAGCGTATTTGGTACGGAGGATGCTGAGGAAGGAATAAAGTCATTTATGGCGCGAAGGCCGGCGGAATTTAAAGGTAGATGAGACACCTTTGCAGAAATAAGTGCAGAGGTAAAAAATTACAAGGCAATAGAATAAAAAGGAGTCAGCACATGACAAAAATAGAAACAGGAACCGAAGAATTGCTGTGTGAGCTGCAGCAACGGGTCGCTGTAGTCACACTGAACAAGCCCGACAAGAAAAATGCACTGGGCGATATATTAACCCCAGCACTACGCGCACTGCTACCACAGCTTGAACAACGAACCGATGTTGGCTGCGTCATGATTACCGGTGCAGGTAACGCCTTTTGTTCGGGAGGTGATGTCAGCGAAATGGGTAACAAAGGCGCACCTTCCAAGCTAAGGACACGGGAGGAGCGCATTGAAGATCTGACCGAAAAACAACGCCAACTGACGGGCTGTCTGTACAACTTGGCGAAACCTACTGTCGCCGCCCTACCGGGTGCGGCAGCAGGCGCAGGATTGTCTATTGCACTTGCCTGCGATATTCGCATTGCATCAGACAACGCCTTCTTGATGACCGCGTTTCGAAACATCGGACTCACAGGAGACTATGGCGCCACCTGGTTTCTACCAAAGCTGATTGGTCTTGCACGGGCAAAGTCGCTGTTTTTCCACTCACCTCGACTGAGCGCGGTTGAAGCGCAGAACATCGGGTTAGTCGATCGAGTATTTCAACAGACAACGTTTCGCGAAGAAGCTCTTGCCTACGCAGCAGCCATCGCAATGGGCCCTACACAAGCCCTCACAAAAATGAAGCAAAACCTGCAGTCAGGTGTTGGGTCAACACTCGATGCAGCATTAGGAGTAGAAGCCACCAACATGATTGACGCCGGTGGTAGCGAGGAAGCACGCGAGGCCATCAGCGCATTTATGGCAAAAAGAACCCCTAATTTTCACGAGAATAAATCAAACTGATAGGACACAACCAATGAAACCAGTATGTTTTGTAATGGGTGCAGGCGCCGGAATTGGCGGAACCACCGGGCAGGTATTTGCAAAAGAAGGCTACCACTCAGTGCTGTGTAGACGCAGTGACGAAGACGGTTTAAACAAAATGGTTGCCGGTATCAATGACGCTGGCGGCAGCGCATCAGGATTTCTACTAAACGCACTTGATGAAGATATTATAGAACAGCGCATTGCAGAAGTAGAAGCAGATATCGGCCCTATTGAGGTCGTCATATTTAATCTCGGCGCACAAATTGGTGACCGCCCCTTAGCAGGTACTAGTTACAAAGCGTTCGAGATGGGTTGGCGACTCGCCACATTCGCGCTATTCAGAACAGCTGCAGCAGTGACACCTCACATGGAAAAACGCGGTCGTGGCACTATTATAGTGACCTCATCAACGGCGGCGGTTCGCGGTAACCGTGGACAGCACTCGCACGCTGCAGCTATGGGTGGCCGCCGTATGTTGTGCCAATCACTAAACGCCGAATTCGGCCCTAAGGGCATTCACATATCGCACGTTATTATAGACGGCGCAGTAGATGCCCCTGACACACTCGGCAAGATGTTGGGCAAAGAGAAATTTCAGGAAATGCGGGATACACGCGGTCAGGCAGACGGCTTGATGGTTCCCGAGAAAATAGCAGAGACTTACCTGCATCTGGCGAACCAGCCGCGCTCTACCTGGACTCATGAATTGGACATGCGCTCATTTTCTGATCTCCCATGGTGGAACCACTAAACTCAAAGACAATAAATAGGATTTAACAAACGATGAAAATAGAATTTCACTACGATTTTGGCAGCCCCAATGCCTACCTGGTACACAAAGTGATACCAAAGGTTGCCAGCGACACAGGTATCAAATTTGAATACGTTCCCATTTTATTGGGCGGTGTATTTAAGTCGACCAACAACGTATCCCCCGCGGTTTCGCTTCAGGGCATAAAGAACAAACCACACTATGCTCAGATAGAAACGCAGCGGTTTTGTGCGACCCAAGGCATCGCGCCACAAGTGGCAAACCCACACTTTCCCGTCAACACACTGAAAATGATGCGAGGCGCAGTTTATGCTGCCACCACTGACTACTACGAAAAGTACATCGAGGCGATGTATGGCGCAATGTGGGAGCAGGCGCTAAAAATGGATGAAGACGAACTCATCGCCACTGCACTCACTAACGCAGGACTGCCCGCTGACGAGATTATGAACGGGATGGTTGATCCAGTTGTGAAAAAATCGCTGATAGAAAAGACCGAACAAAGTGTGAGTAGAGGCACCTTTGGGTCGCCAACACTGTTTGTGGGTGACGAGATATTTTTTGGTAAAGATAAGCTGCGCGACGCAATAGAACTTGCACAACAAAATAAGTAATCACGCAATTACAAATTGAAATGGGAAGGCGCGCGAACGAGTCATCGCGATGCTCGCCGAACATTATCGAGCGGAAGCAAAGACTCCTACAGATTATATCGACAATAACTGGTCGGCGGAAAATGGTGAGGTTGTTGTTTCGGTGCTTATCTGCCGCCCGGAAGATTTTCTACCTACGGCAAAGCACTAGATGAGCAGTACGATCTGGTGATTTTCGGCGCTGCCATGAGTGGTTTAGCCCCGGCTTGGTACTACCAAAAAAAGATGGGCGCTGCTGCGCGTATATTGTTTTTGGATAACCACGATGATTTTGGTGGCCATGCAAAAAGGAATGAATTCTACCTGAATGACAGGATGGTGCTGAGCCTAGGGGGAGCACAAAACCTTGAGAGCCCAGAAAACTATAGTGCTGTGGCCACCAGTTTGGTGACGGACATTGGTCTCGATCAAAACGCGTTTGACACAATGGCCGAGAGTACGCCAAATGACTACGTGTTAGGAGGTAAGTATAACCGCAACGTCGGTTTTACCATGCCGGGTCCGGAGTGTGCTATTACATACGGCGGCCCTTGGTTGAGGTTTATGCACGGCAGGGGTGAATACGTAGCGGCAGTTCGTAGATTGCACTTCCCTAAAGAGGAACAGGATAAGTTAATCTCTTTTTTTTGTGGATCGTGCTGGCCTGTCTGAGCAAGCAGTCCAGGGGGTGAGTGTACATCTTCGAAATTTAATTGGTGCATTGGGATGGAACTACTCTGTGCTTGAATCTCTTGCGAGTGGCGCGCCGGGTTTGCGAGCAATGGGTTGGCTGGCGAATATCGCGGCCACCCTGGCAACGATGTTTATTGAAGACCTTGCCGAAACTCGAATGTTCCCTGATGGCAAAGCGTCGATCATCCGTCTGCTTGTTCAGAAGTTGATCCCAGAAATTTCACCAAAGATGAAGGGTTTCGAAGATATCGCGATAGCACGGTTTGACCATGATGCGTTAGACCAAGAAAACCAAACAACTCGTGTGAGACTTAACAGTACTCTCGTAGGCGTAATAGAAGTTGAAGTCGCGTCAAGTTGAGCGTTGGACCAGTATAAAGTTGAGGTCGACTATGTTCAGAACGACAGAACGCTTCGGGTCACCGCGAAGCATTGCATATTGGCTTGTTACAACGGATTGATACCTCACCTCTGTCAAGAAATGGGAGAACAGCAAAGAAAGGGCCTTGCCTATAGGGTAAAGGTCCCTTTCGTTTATGCCAATATATTACTCAAAATGGCCAGGCGTTTTCTGAACTAGATGTCTCCATAACCCAACGCCCATTTGATGAATTTCAATGGGTGAGCGCAGCGCCGACCATGTCAACGGGTGGCTACTAGCAGCCAAGAAAGCCAGAAGACCCAATGACACTTCTCATGATTCATCACCAACGCCAGCCAATGATGAGAAATGCACTGCGCGGGAACTCATTCAGATTGGCCGACACAAGGTTTACGCAACTTCATTCGCACAGTGCGAAGATGAAATCCGTCAGCAACTGCAAGCCATGCTAGGTCAATTTGGCTTCAACCACGAGACGGGTATTAAGGCCATCCCCGTCAACCGTAAACCCCACGGCTATCATGAACTGGATAACCCAGAGTGGCCAACTGGGCTCGCGCCACACGAAATAGGACGTGCACAGTTCGGAAGAATTTCCATCACTAATTCAGATTCTGAAGCCCGTGCCTACGTGGATGCCGCATTTGATGCAGCTTGGTGAGCGGTTGAGGAACAAGCAAATAGCTAAGCGTCATTAAGCAATCTTAGATAGACCTGCACCCTTTACGCCAAATACTACTCCGCCCTCATTTTCGCATCCTGTTTGATAATTACTGACAGTTATGAGACGTTGACGCATAGTTTTTATGCATCTTTGGTCATAGCATTTCATGAAAAACAATATCCCCAGAAGATTCTATGGCAGGCTTCTGTAAAAAATATCCACGAGAGGCATACGCGTCACTGAATAGAATTGCCCATGCCAGCCAATGGTTCGAGTTGCATAAGATCGCCCCAGGCGTCACGGCTATCTACAAACCACATCAATGGCAAGAAGCTATTTCTTACCTGATTGAAGTTGAAAGTAGCGCCCTTGTGTTCGATACGGGTAATGGCATTGACGACATTGCGATTGAAGTATCTCCACAAGCGCTGTGCCGGCGACCACCTAAGGGTGTTAATGAACAAAGGATAATAAACCTATGACAATTTCATGGCAGGACCGTGCAGGCGCGACGTTTGCAACCGAAAAACGTTCCGCGATTGGCTCCCAGGGTATGGTTGTTACCAACAATCCGCTGGGCTCGTCTGCGGGTGCAGAAATGCTGGCCGCCGGTGGCAACGCTATTGATGCCGCAATCGCTTCTCTATTTGCTTTAACGGTGGTTGAACCCATGATGGTCGGCATCTTTGGCGCGGGTATGTCGACGATTCGTCTTGCCGACGGTTCCCATCACTTTATCAACAACTACTCGGTGGCACCTCAGGCGGCAACCGACATCATGTTTGAAACCCTGTCCGATACGTGGCCGGATTATCAGGAAGTCAAAGACAGAAAGAACGACATTGGTGTTCTGGCTACCGGGGTTCCCGGAACATTGAAAGGATGGACGGAAACGCTGGAGCAATGGGGAACGTTTCCACTCGATCAAGTCATGGCACCGGCAATTCGCTATGCGCAGCATGGCTTTTTAACGACACACTACCTAAGTGAGATTATTCAATTATTTGCGAAAGATATCGCTCGATTTAATTCCACTGTGGCCACCTGGATGCCAAACGGTCAGCCTCTTCAACCCGGCGAGCGCGTTATACAGACTGACTATGCGAACCTATTAAAAACCATTGCAGCGCAGGGACCAGACGTACTTTACGGTGGCGCACTGGGGAAAACAGCTGTCGACTACATCCAATCGCAAGGTGGCATCATGACATTGGATGACCTTAAGAATTACAAAACGATGCCAGCGGATGTGGTGAAAGGTACCTACCGTGGCTATGACATCATTGGACCCCCGCCACCGACCGCCGGTGGTGTGCATGTCATCGAGATGCTCAACATTCTCGAAGCGTATGATGTTTCAGGATTGGGTTTTGGCACTAGCGAAGGTGTACATTTGATTGCTGAAGTCCTGAAAACCGGGTTTGAAGACCGTCGCGAATACATGGGTGACCCTGCTTTCGTAGATGTCCCGGTTGAAATGTTAATTAGCAAAGAATACGCCGATGAACGTCGAGCGCTCATCAAACTCGACAGCGCCAGAGACGTAAACACTACCTACTCCGCCGAGTCTCACGACACGACTCATTTAGCGACAGCTGATGCGCTTGGCAATATCGTTTGCGCAACACACACAATTCATGCCGCATTCGGTTCCAAGGCCACTGTTCCCGGAACCGGCATGCTCCTTAACAACACTATGAACATTTTCGACCCGCATCCAGGTACCGCAAATTCTATTGCACCCGGAAAGCGGGTCACCAGCAGCATGTCGCCAATTATTGTGGAGAAGGATGGAAAACCCGTGTTCTGTGTGGGTCTTGTTGGGGGCATTAAAATATTTCCATCTGCGCTGCAGGCCATTGTGAACATCATTGATCACGGCATGACGCCGCAGGAAGCCGTGGAGGCGCCACGTGTCTGGACGCTGGGTGAAGACCTGGAAATGGAACCCGGCTTCTCTGAGGCGACCATCGAAGGCCTTAAAACCTTAGGGCACCGTATCACACCACTGTTTATCATCGGTGCTGGAATGGGCATGATTGCCTTTAATAACGGTGAACTTACAGGTGCTTCCTGTTGGCGAGCAGATGGCACACCTATCGCGATCGCAGGCGGCATGGCACGGAAAGGACTCCGGTTCACGGTATAGCATTAACCAAAAGCCATCAAAACCGGGAAAGCAGCCACCACATCAATAAGATCGTAGCAGCCCCAGCAATGGTGGCAAAGGGGACAAGATTTATTTAGCTTCTAAATAGACCTGTCCCCTTTACCCGTCCCCTTTACCGTAAATAGACTGGCCCCCTTTACCGATTAAAACGTTGCCGGCTATGGGAGATGCTTGTATATTCTCGCCTCATATATACGCCAGACGATGCGAACTGAAACTGTTACAGTCGACGCCGTAGATAACAGCAGACACCTTTTGAAGAAATCCATTTATGACAGCAGCAACCGCTCCCGAAGCAAGCGACGCGCCCGATCAAATCACAGGCTTCGGTACTAAACGTTACCGCACCTATGTGCTTTCATCGCTA
>JBLHWY010000232.1:0-7466 GCA_047629195.1 Candidatus Azotimanducaceae bacterium | reverse complement strand
TAGCACAGTCATCAGCAAATCAGGATGTAAATACCTTGCTGCTTCTCCAAGAAGCCATTTGATTGACCTCGACTTTGGTATGTACTGCGTATGTTGTCGATGTGTACGACGAGCAATGGACAGATTTATTGCCTAGGCGTTCAGAAGGCGAAGCCACCTCGTTGTTGCGCGAAAATACGGAAAATAAATCTGTCCCCTTTTAGCTCCCTATGGGACCGGAGCGGTATTGAAGCCATGCGGATTGCCCACGACAGCCGAACTACGACCGTCTGATGATCTGATATAGGACCTGTCAGTATTGCCACTGATTATTGTACGAGTTAACCCAGCAATCCAATAATTATTGCTCGAAAAAATGACAGATGCATCAAACAAGTCAGTATCTAGACCAGCGCCATCAATATCGATGGCTTCTGCGGCCCAAGAATCACCGACAGCCCCAGGATAGTAGGTCGCGTTAACATCAAAAGTCCCAACAGGTGCTCCTGTCATGTATTCGAACAAATCTGCCACATCAGAAGAACTAGTCCAAACCCACCCCGTTAAATCAATTGAGATGCCCAGATGATTGCTTGCTATCTGAAGCGGTCGCCGCTGGAACTGTCTGCAGTGTTAGCGCACCGGTGCCATAACGGGCGCAGGGTAGGTGCGGGGAACGTTGGAAATCGAGCCATGGCCATGATTAATCGCACTTACGAATGTGAGCCCGCCTAGGTCAGCGGTTCCGGGTTCTGAAAAATCATGTCATTGCCGACTTCTGATGCGGTCACGATAATCCGGGCCTGACTAGCGCTTGCGCCTAAGAATATGAGAAGCGACGCGGAAACAGATAAGAATGCGGTTTTCATTTTTACGTTCCCTTTGCTAAGTACCGAAGCGCTATTGCCTGGACGACCGTTTGAAATGAACAGGCCACGCCGAATTTTGTGGTTTAGGTGAAGACCGGCGATTTCCATGCCGGCGATTTTTATGCCACCCAGTAAGCACGATGCCTCCAGCGTTTCGGGGCAGGAATGGAATTATTGTTTGTAAGAAAAAGCTGACAAAATAGTTGTACGAAATAGCAGCAAATGTATGCTAATTTGCGTTTCTTGGATATCGAAGCAGTATGGACGTGGCTAGAAAAGCTTGCAAAAAGTACTAGAACGTCAACAAAAACGAAGGCCGCCATTGAAATATATAAACCTACTACTAATAATCGCGACATTACCGGTTTTGTCCAGCGCACAAGCGAGTTTAATACCCTTGGGGTTGTTAGATGGAAGCTTAAATGAACAATCGGTCTATGCTAATTTTGGTGTAACTTTGGGCGATAATACAAAGGTCGGTGGCAATATGCAGGGTGCCAGCCCAATTACCATCGGCGTAGATTCAGTCGTTGGAGGTAATATCGAGGCTCGAACCGCCGTAACGACGGGTGCGGGTTCAAGCGTCGGTGGCTATATTCAGGCTGGAACCACCGTCAAAACTGGCGTGGGTTCGGTGGTCGAGGGTGACGTATTTAGCGGAACCACCACTGGAACAGGTGGTACATCAATGGTCAATGGCAAAATTGAGGCAGGAGGTTCCTATACCGGAGGCATAAACGCTACGGTCAACGGGACTATTACGGATATGCTTTCGAGCAATCCACTTTACGTGCCACCCGTAGTCGAAAATCAGGATGCCCAACTTGCTGCTGCGCAACAAACCCTGAAGTTGCTGGGAGTCGGGAGTTCAACAGCCCTCGCTAGCACATTCGGTACGGTTGATGAGACGCTCACTGCGGGCATCTATGACAGTCTAGATTATCTAACGATAAGGGCCGGTAAAACCCTGACCCTTGATGGTGAAGGTGTGGACGGTGTTTTTCTTTTCAACATCCATAACTACTTGGACTTTGCTGCAGCTGCGACGGTAGAACTGATAAATTTTACTGACGACAGCAAAATCATTTGGAATGTTCTTGGCGATAAAACTGGTTCAGCGGGTTATTTCCAGACAGCGGCAGGTGCAAAGGTTAGAGGTTTTGTTTTTGCGAGTGGCTACGTCGATACGGGAGCCGACACTACGATATTGGGCGTAGGTAATTCTTGTGGTGGTGCTGTTTCAAGGGAGGATTACGTCGGTTTTGGTGCAAGGAACACAATCGGCGCGGAGGGTTGCGTTGGTACATTTGTAGACACAACTTTAGTCTCTGAACCTCAATCAGTTTTATTATTCGGCTTTGGTCTTAGTTTTGGTCTTATGGGTTTGGTTTTAGCGAAAAGAAAACCCATATACCTTGATTATTAAAACGTGCCTGAATGAGTCGTCATCAATTGGATCGAAAGGAAATTTCATGAAGTTAGCAATTTTTACAATACCATTAATGGCCGCAGTAGTTTGTGCGCCGGCGGTTGCAGGAATGGTAGAAATTGGTGCGGAGCTCAAAAAATACGCATCTCTGTCAAACACCTATATGTCCGGGGGCGCCAAGGCCATTGTACACGGCAGCATATTGAGCAAAACGTATGCAGATGTAGGTGACAGTTTCTCTGTCTTTGGTGATCTTCGCTCAGGTGGTGTGATGACGCTCGGCGCTAGCGGCATGGCTGCTGGTGATGTGCAATCAAAAATAGCTGCTACCGTGTCGGCAGGCGCCACCGTAACAGGCAGCGTAGTAGCGGCGGGTGGGGTCGGCACCATGAGCGCCGGTGCTGGGGTAGGCGGTAACTTTGCAGCCGGCGGGGCATCCGCATTTGCCATCGACGCTGTTCTAGCAGGCGAATGGCAAGTGGGGGCCGCGGAACTTTTATTTGATCAGGGGTTACCAGAAGCCATCCAATTGTATAAGGCGGACCCTACGAGCATCTACAACAAAGCCGCCGTGGCGGCAGATGAGAATTTTCTTGATGACGTAAAGTCGGGGATTGATGACAATATCGCCAGTGCGACTACTGAGCTGATTAATATAAAAGGCCAGCTCAATCTCTTGGTGCCGACTGTGATTTTGGACGCGACGATGAACACAGACAGGACCTTTATAGCGGGCGTTTACAGCGCACCCAGCTGGTCTACGACCGCCGCGACAACACTGCTGTTAGATGCTCAGTTCATGGATAACCAGGTATGGGTCTTCAACATTGGTGATATTTTTGCCTTCGGTGGCGTCTCCACCGTAAAAATGATTAACGTTAACGAAGGTGACAGCGCCCAAGTGATCTGGAACGCCGGGGGTTACATCAGCATCGGCGATGGCGCCAATATTGTGGGTACTATGATGAGCGATCAACACATCATGGTGGGTGCCAATTCGACTGTGAAAAGTGCGTCTGATAGTAGCTGCGCCGGGCTTTATTCGACAGCCTCGTTTATTTCCCTAGGGGACAGTGCGGTTATCGGTGGAGAGGGCTGCATTGGGGTGCCTGCACCTGCGACATATCCCCTGATGTTGCTTGGTTTGGGCCTGATGGGTTTTACAAGACCCCGGGCTAAAACACGGTCTTGAATCACTCCCTAACAGCACCCTAGTTTACGACAGTTAATCTTTTAGCTAATTATACCAGAGTCAGTGTTTGATCAAACAGATTGGATTGACTTGACGGTATAAAAGGTGGTGTAACTTTAGATTACGCAAGGGTTAAACAATGAAGAAAAAGAACAACATTATCGATCATGTTGACGAGGGCTGACGTGAGTTTCTAGACAAATTAGTCAAAACCAGTGTGTTCACAGTGCCTCTAGTCTTGGGCGCAAATGTGCTAACGAGTAGAAAAGTGTATGCTCAGAATTCTTCAATAACTTCGACGTCTGAAGGTGAATCAGGAGGCAGTACAACGAGTAGCGGTACAACTAGCAGCAGTACAACTAGCAGTACTACCTCTATATCCTCAGGGGCTCAGAGTTTAGGAGGTGGCGCTACCTCATATTTCCCGCCGCCTAATACCAGTAAAGCCATCAGTGTCGCTGGTCCAGAGACATTAACGTTACTTGGCTTGGGCATTGCTGCAATGGAATTGCTCAGACACTCTAAAACGCCCGAAGGTTCAAAAGACCTAGAAGATACTGCGTAGCCACATTGCCTTCTTTGATAGATCGGTCTAACAGAAGCAATGGCGAATCCGGAGAGCAAGGCACGTTTTCAGCCTACAGTGAACAAGCACTTGACGCAGTCACACTATCAATCAAACGACTTGAAGAAATTTTCAAACGTGAATTCGACATCGATGTCTACCTCACCTGGGGCACCTTGTTGGGGGCCGTCAGAGACGGAGACTACATCGCGTTTGATAATGATGTTGATCGTGCCTACCTAACCAACCGATCGGCCGACTTTGAAATCGTCGAGGAACATGAACTCATTGTCAGGGTTTTGAGACAACAAGGTTTCCCTGTTCAACAAAATTCTAAGGGCCAGATCCATGTCCGAGTCCACCCGGATTCTCAAATCTGGGGCGGCGCCATTTTCAACTTGGATCTTTGGACGACCTGGGCACGTGAGGGGCAATATTTTCACTACCCGGATATCAAAGGCGAAGTCGCAGCTGATGAGGTTTTACCGCTAAGACGGTTTTACTTTAGAGGACAATTCCTCTGGATACCGCAGGGATATCAACAGGTGCTCCACCGTTTTTACGGTGAAGGCTGGCGTAAACCCGATCCCAACTATGCCTGGTATCCTAGATACGATGCAGATGATCAATTCGAATTCTTAAGGTCTGCTCCTGCTGTACCAAAGATTCCATCTCATCCGGTCAAGGCCAGATTGTTACAGATCATCGAAAAAGAAGATCTCTACTACATTAACGGTCCCGGGCTTAAAGAAGAGCAAAGACTGAATCCGACTGCCATGGTTATTCTGGAGCTGTGTAATGGAGCCAACAGCTGCAGTGAAATCATCAACCTTCTACAAGAGACCTATCAATTGTCTAGTGCACCGGAGGTGGTGGTGCTCGAATTCTTAAGCAATGCCGTGCAAGCTGGCTTGGTTCTCACAGAAAACGGCAACTCATGAAGAAACGAGTCATGGTCGATATGTCTGCGACCCTGCTGCACCACGGTCATGTTCGACTATTGGCACAAGCAGCAGAATTTGGCACGGTTATAGTGGGTCTCACAGGAGATGAACAAGTGACCCTGCACAAGGGTTACACGCCGGAGCTTAATTTTGAACAGAGAAAGGAAATCCTCTTAGCAATACGCTGGGTTGATCAGGTTGTCGAGACCCCTTGGTTAATTGATGAGCTGATTTTAGATCGCCATTCTGTCGATCTACTGGTCCACGGAGATGACAACACGAATAAGGTCGATCCGAGCCGCCTCCTCATCCTACCAAGGACAGTTGATATCAGCAGTACTCTGTTACGCAAAAGAGCCCAAGTCACGTTGCGCTGCCTCAAAGACTTTGACGAAGGTTGAACAACAGCGAGACTCAGCTTTAATCCAATTGAGTATGATCTCAGAGGTCGACACCTCCGATTCCAACAAAATTGACGCTCAGTAACCTCTAATCGGGATCTTTTAAACCAAAGTTTGTTCGTCTGCTTTTGTTTTAAAGTGATCGATTCGCAATGCTTCAAGGTTCAGTTGGACGTTCTCAACAATCGAAATAAATGATGCCTAATGGGCCGGCAGAATTTCGACTTGCTGTGCTTATTGCATTGAATGCTGCATTGTCTGCCAACCACCAGACGATCTGAACGATGCCCGGCCTCACCGGCAGGCATCAAGTGGCTGGGGTCAATAACAATCACGCAAGCACTATCGGTCAATACTTCATCCTGTGGTTCTAGCCAGAGAAAAAATACGTGACGAAAAATACGTGACAGCCATGTTCCATCCATCGTGATCAGGAAAAAGACGTAAACATCGAACACTTCAGTCTATTGTTTGTCGAATTCTAACGGCAAAATCATATTGACTGTTAGAACCACCCCTAAAGCATAGCACTTTTACCTGATGCTCTTTTTCTAACTACCGGCAACGCACCTTCAATCGCTTCACGCTTAATAGATCTGCGCAGTGATTTGATTTATGACTAATAGGTGACATGATTACTACGATCACTTTGCTCCATCACCACAATAAGATACATTGTTATCAAATTAACTATACGGCATCACATGACAACACATCAAAGAAACATCGGCTCATCACCCGTTCATCCCGTAGGTCTCGGTTGCATGAGCCTCAGCCATGCTTATGGACCTGCCATGGACCGTAAAGAAGCCGTGGCATTCCTGCGTACAGCATTAGACATTGGTTACAACTTCCTCGACACAGCAACCATCTATGGCATGGGAAGTAATGAAAAGCTCATCGGTGAAGCACTCAAAGATCGGCGCAATGAGTTTGTGCTCGCCAGCAAGTGTGTGATGGGATTCAGAGATGGTGAACGAGTGCTCGACGCAAGACCAGAGGCAATCATGCGTGCCTGTGATATGAGCCTTGAGCGCCTGCAAACAGATGTTATTGATCTATATTACATGCATCGACCCGACCCTAAAGTGCCCATCGAAGAGTCTGTCGGCGCGCTTTCCCGATTGGTTGAACAGGGTAAAATTCGCATGATCGGATTATCTGAAATGTCAGCCGAGACGCTGCGTAAAGCGAACGCTGTACATCCAATATCCGCAATGCAGTCTGAATATTCCATGATGACCCGCAATCCTGAACTCGCGGTTATCGACGCTTGCCACGACTTAGGTACAACTTTTGTGCCTTTTTCACCCGTTGGTAGAGGCTATCTTGCAGATACGCCGCTCGATCCAAATGCTTATCACGACGGTGACCTTCGGAAAACATTTCCACGTTTTACCGACCCGCATTTTTCAGCGAATTTACCCTTGTTGAAAAAGGCTGGCAATTACGCAAAGTCACTCAATTGCACGATCGCGCAGCTTGCGATCGCCTGGACCATGGCGCAAGACAAGCAAGCTGTACCCATTCCCGGCACCACCAACCTTCAGCATCTAGAGGACAACTTCAATGCGGCTGAGGTCGAGATTCCTGCGGAGATGCTTGCAGCAATAAACAACGATTTTCAAGCAGATGCCATCTCAGGACCGCGTTATTCACCAGCAGCCCAGTCGACGGTGACGACAGAATGTTTTCAGTTCGAGACATGAATTTTTGGTCAGCATCTGGCACGGGGCTTGTTAGCGCCATAGTGAGTACAGCGCTAATGCTTGTGTTGCTTACATTTCTGCATACAGGCGCAGGCCGCCTATGACAGGGTTGCCTCTAACGAAGGTGGGTATACCTAATCCGCCACCCGTGTTACCGGCATCTATCAGGAATTCCTCGTCGAACAAATTATCCGCAAACAATTCAACAGACCACTGGTTAGATGCTGGGCTGAGCTTGATCGAGGCGTCAGATATCCAATAGGCATCTTGGGACAGACCAGGATAGTTGCTGCTTTCGAAGAATACTTCTGATTGGTAGGCAGTGACCCAGTTCACATCGACAGCCCAGTTAGCTACGCTAAATGTCTTGTTAACACT
>JBLHWY010000231.1:0-7552 GCA_047629195.1 Candidatus Azotimanducaceae bacterium | reverse complement strand
ATGGAGGGATGAAATGGCGCCTCTGGATAATGGACATTCTGCGGGCTGCAGTTTACCGCTGTTAATGTTTCGGAAATGTTCATTTGGGTATCTCGCATATTGTGTACAGATATTTCCCGCTACTCACGGGTGGAATGTCAGGAACGAACTTGAAGCTTACGTCGCAACTTTGTTGCATGACCAATCGGATTTTATCTCTGATATCAGCCATGTCTTTTTCTTCTGGGGTACCGACAGCAACAATCTCGCAGACAACATTATCGTAATCCGTTTGCCGAACGCGAAATTTTTTGACCCACGCTTTGAAATAAAATAGGTGAGTAAAATACTCCCCGTGGATCAATGTCCCATCTCTCAATTGGAAGTGGTCTGTATTCCGACCCAATACTCGGCGTAACCTGGTGAGCTTACCAGCAGCCATCATTACACCTCGATCACCAATCGAAAATCGAATGAGTGGCATGACATAATTATCAAGAGTTGTAATAACAATATTACCTTCAACTCCTAGTGGGCAACGTTGACCTTGATCATCCAGAATCTCCACAAAATGTTTCCATTCGTAAAGCTCCAAACCTTCTTCATTTGGGACTTCGCAACCCAATACGCCGACTTCTCTCGAGCCATACTGATTGAGAACAGGACAGTGAAAAATCTCTCCGAGAAATTTTTTTACTGGCTCGTGCAAACTTCCCGCGGTAGTTACAATAGCTTTCGGTACTGGGACTTGCTGATCGGTCCTAGACAAATATTTCGCAAACTCATAAATCGAATCAACATATGACCAGACTAAAGTTGGCGGATTTGTGTTCCAAACAGAATAAAGCCTCGCCATAGCAATATCATTCATGCGAAAGCTATTGAATGAGGCCCTATTATACAGAAAGTTTTTGAGTCGCTCAGTCGTGCCGATTGACCCGTCGAAAATATCTCTTTCGCTACCCCACAATTTAAGTTCACGATCTCCCATGACCTTGCCTGCACGTTCAAACATGTATAACGTGGTTGCAACATCACTCTCGTAGTGTGTTTTGTCCTGCATGAACTTCACTGGCTCACCGGTGGACCCACCAGAACTGTTTTCGTATACGCCCTGGATTTCAGAAGTGGATTGTAACTTAGAGAACGAAGACCTCAATTCGGATTTTCCGAGCAGAGGAATATCCTTTAGCGTTTCTGTTGAAATTTCTCTCACGTCAAGCTGAGAAAAAATCTCCTTATAATAAGGGACGTTTTTAGCAGCATGCCTAACAATTAGCTCGAGCTTTTCATTCTGGAGAGCAAGTCGATCTTCAGCAGACAGCGAAGTTTTTTTAATCGAATCATACTGGGCCGGAATTCCACTCTGGATGGTTTTCAACAAGCCAGTAATAAGCGACCTTCTCAAGTTCATTCGTCAGCGCAAAAGCACCATTATAGTTTGTTATCGTCTGTTAAACTGCTTCTTTTCCCAGATTCTAGTCATGCAAATCCTATTAAATGGTTTAAGTCTTCATCAGCCCTGGTCGGGAATCGGCTGGTATACGCACATTCTGGGTAACCAGCTTTCTAAACTTGGCAGGGAGGTAATATATTGGGGGCATACATCGGCAGGTTCGCGGGAGGACTTAAAACGAGACCTTGCTGCTGTTGATAGGGTCCAGGGAAAATCACTGGCGAAACTTCGACTCATTCCTCACTTACAACCAAAAGGAATGTATCGATATCTCAAACTAAAACGCAGACCCAAAAATATCGTCTACCACGAAACAAATTTTATCCCTAGGATGTGGGGGTTTAAGACGGTGGCCACTATCCATGACCTCTCTATACTTCGTTACCCTGAACTCCACCCGATAGCTCGCGTGAAGTTCATGCAAAAAAACCTAACAGAAGTCGCCGAAAAATCTGAACACATCATAACAATCTCATCCACCATCAAAGACGAAATTAGAAACATTCTAGGTGTTCCCGAATCAAAAATTACTGTCACATATCTAGCAGCACGTGAAATTTTTCACCCACGCTCCAGCACTGAAGTAGCTTCTACTCTGTCAAAATTCGGGCTACGACACAGGCGCTTCTTACTTATGAACGGTAACTTCGAACCGAGAAAAAATCTGAGGCTAATTCTAGGCGCTGTGAACCAGATGTCCGCACAAGATCTTGGGGATTTCCAACTCATACATATCGGGCCGCAAGGATGGCAAAACGAAGACATCTCCGATCTCGTTACACACCTAAAAAAGTCTGGAAGACTACGACAACTGGGTTACTTAAGTGAACCAGATCTTGCTGACTTGGTTTCGGCAGCAAGAGCTATGGTATTTCCAAGCAAGTACGAAGGTTTTGGGCTCCCCATCGTCGAAGCCATGGCTTCTGCAACACCAGTGATCACCACAAACTATGGCGCTATGTCAGAGGTGGCCGGAGGCGCCGCTAAGCTGGTCAGCGGCACTGATGAAGAGGAATTGGCACAGGCTCTATGTGACATCATAAGCGATGATGAAAAGTTCCAAAGTCTACAGACTGCTGGAATAGCAAGGGCTAAACATTTCAGTTGGCAGGCTTGTGCTGAACAAACCCTTAAGGTTTACGAGACCCTTTGATCACTTTCTATTGTGGCGATTTTAAGAAGAACCATGTCGTTTGGTCACCTCGAAGTCTCGGAAAACCAGCAGCAGTACATCCCCTCGTTCTAACGACCACAGACTGCCCCGTTGCTTGAGCTGTCATAGCCACGCTCAACCACATTTTTATAACCTCAAGACTAACGTCCGCAACGTCTGCATCCAGCCTATCAATTGAACAACCTACCTCTGGGATCGTCTGATCGATATAAACAAAGATACTTCCGTCACCATATGTACCTACCAGCGTAACCTTGCCTTCGACATTAGCATCAATCGCTGAACTCGAACTCGCAAAAATCAAAATTGAAAAGCCAAACAAAAGCTTTCTTAACATTGGAAATTCCTCTTTAAAGTATTAGTAAACTATAGTTTGCAGTTATTGCAACCGCCTCTTTAAACACGGGTGACCTGCCCAACAACTCTTCGCGCACATCCGAAATACCATCGTTATCATCATCGCGGTCGGCATTTTCACCAATGCCATCCTTGTCCGAATCCATTGTCTCTGAACTATCTAACGGGAACGCATCGTCCACATCCAGCACACCATCACCGTCATCGTCGGTATCTTCATTATTACCTGTGCCATCATTATCAGTGTCTGCGAACTCCGCCGCATTCAATGAAAACGCATCGGAGACATCAGGCACGCCATCGTTATCATCATCTGCATCGGTACTGTCAGGCATACCATCATTATCAAAGTCGGGCTCAGCGGCGGCGCTAGCGCGGGTGATCGTGACAAAGTTGCTGGCAGTTAGAGTCCCGGTGAAATTAATCGTTGGGGTGGCGGAAAAAGCGCCGCCTAAATTGGTCAGCGGCAAGGCGGCAATGGCGTCAACGACCAGCATCCCATCGCCAATCACGCGCGCAAATACGGTGAAACCGCCGTTCTGATTATCGAGGTTGGCAGAATTGTCTGACAGGTTGACGAACCACTGGCTGGTGGCGGAATCTGGTCCCGCTGCAGTTTTCGCCATCGCAACTGTACCGCGAATGTTCGATTCGCCAAACTCGTTGACAACCGGCGGGTCAACCGCGATACCGGGGGCTTGGTTAGTGGCTGCATCATAGGCAAAACCACCCCCTTGTATGACAAAGCCGGGCACAGATCGATGAAAAAACGTGCCGTCATAAGCACCTCTCTCCACATAGTTTAGAAAATTCTGTACAGTGTTCGGCGCCGCATCCGAGAGTAATTCCATTTGGAATGACCCCACAACCGTCTCGATGGTGACCACGGGATTGCTGGCGCCAAACAGGGATGAGGTGTAGAAAAAACTTAAGATCCAGACTAACTGCTTCAATCGACTTCCAAAAATCCTAAGGCTACCAAATATAGACACCCTAAAGTCGATTTCTATTCTTTAAGCTGAAGAATAAGAGGGTTCAGCGAGAATACTAATTGTCGCTCGTGCAATGCGTGTTGTCGCCGATTTTACTGACCCATACCTAATTCAGAAGATTCTAGGTCATATTGCGGCACAACCGCTTCCGTTGAAGGCCGCAGCATTTCGAGTGTCGACAAGACTGGATGAACACACTCTTAAGGTTTACGAGACCCTTTGATCACCTTCTATTGTGGCGATTTTAAGAAGAACCATGTCGTTTGGTCACCTCGAAGTCTCGGAAAACCAGCAGCAGTACATCCCCTCGTTCTAACGACCACAGACTGCCCCGTTGCTTGAGCTGTCATAGCCACGCTCAACCACATTTTTATAACCTCAAGACTAACGTCCGCAACGTCTGCATCAAGTCTATCAATCGAACAACCTACCTCTGGGATCGTCTGATCGATATAAACAAAGATACTTCCGTCACCATAGGTACCTACCAGCGTAACCTTGCCTTCGACATTAGCATCAATCGCTGAGCTCGAACTCGCAAAAATCAAAATTGAAAAGCCAAACAAAAGCTTTCTTAACATTGGAAATTCCTCTTTAAAGTATTAGCAAACTATAGTTTGCAGTTATTGCAACCGCCTCTTTAAACACGGGTGACCGGCCCAATAATACTTCGCTCGCATCCGAGACGCCGTCATTATCATCGTCAGGGTCAGCATTGTCACCGATCCCATCCTTGTCTGTGTCTTTCGTCTCTGAACTATCGAGAGGAAACGCATCGGAAGAGTCCAAAGCACCATCATTATCATCATCCGTATCTGCATTATTACCAACGCCATCTCCATCAGTATCCGCAAACTCCGCGCTATTCGTTGGGAATGAATCAGACACATCAGGCACGCCATCATTATCATCATCAGAATCGGTTGAATCGGGTGTGCCGTCCCCGTCCGTATCAGCCAACGCAGGAGCAGCATAGTAGTTCGCAACCTGATATTGGGAGACGCGTAAAGCCTCAACGGCATCAGCACCATTCGCTGAATCCGTTTTCGCGATGCCACACGGCAAGTTGTTGCAAGCTATATCCGGACTTGCATGCTTGAGGATTGTGTTAGCACCGGCAAACTCACTGCCATATGCCATGACGGTCACAAAATCCGTATTTACTCCGTACCCGACCGCCCAGGAGAAGGTGCCGCCTTCAATAGGATCCTGCTTACGGGAATGGCCCAAACCTAGGATGTGACCAATCTCATGCACGGTGGTGGTGTCATCGCCGCAGTTGATATAAACCGTGCCATTCGCATTCGCGCGGTTGCTCTCGGATAGAAAGTCCCCTCTCGAGCCGAAGCCACCTAAATTGGCCAGGCCACAAAGATCAGAGGCGGGGTTATCCGGTACCATCAAAACGACAATGTCTGCATTCGAATTCGCTTTGAGGGTATCGAGATCAGCAAAACTGCCGGTGCGATCGTCCATCGCGGTTAGCAGTGTGCCCAATGTAGCGGACTCATCTACAGTTTTCTGAACGCTCGATGCCAACCGCAGTTGTAGCTCTAGACCGCTGCTCAGATAGACCTGATTACTGAGAGCAATTAGCTGATCAATCCTTGCTGAGGGATCTCCCCCATACAAAGCGGGAACACCTTGCGTATAAACCACAAGCGTATCGATAATGTTAGACGTCGGTTTTGAGGTCGCATCTGATGGGTTCGTGCCTGACAGTATCTCGCTGTAATCTTTGACACCATCGCCGTCGGTATCATCAAGCACCCGAATATTTGTGGTATCTAAAGAACGAGCCGGTAAGGCGCCACCGGTGTTAAGAACCGTTTGGTACGCAAGCGTCCCAACAGAATCCTTCACCCGTAGATGGAAGAAATCTCCACTTTCTCCAGCTGAGAACGACTCATTCAGAGTTCGTGGCGAGCCCAGAGTGATAGGAATATTAGGTACCGAAAAACTGAAAATTACGCCCTCAGTGTCAAACATTGTGGTGGACGTAGTCTGAACGACATCTATCGATAAGTCAGTTGGACTAAATGTATTCGAGCTATTCCTAATCGCGGGTAATTGAATCGTTGCCTGACCACCAGAGACAGACATGGTTGCCAGCCCATCGATATAAATGACGGACGATCGTTCATCCGTTTGAGAGAATGCAGATTCACCGCCATCACCTAGTGTGACTGCCGGTGAGAGCCTCGCAAAATCTCTTCTAGTCCAGGCGCTACCTACCAGTTCTTCCAACAGCAGCGCCATGGTCAAAGATGCCGCAGGTATCGTCAAACCGGTTTTGACCGTTGATGATGAGATAGCCGTACCTGCTGCCAGGCTATCCGCCAGTTCATAGGTCGCCATTGTAAAGAAGCTATCCTGACGAAACCCTTCCAGGCCACTCGCAGGTTCATAGCCAATAATTCTGTATCGCAACTTACCGGCGGCAGCGCTATCCCTATTGGTCACACCTGCCGCGATACTAATCCCCGTCAGACCCACCGCATCTACATCACATGGGCAAACCAACTCAACCTGAGCGGCAGTAACCACCTGAGAGAGTAGAAGTAATAGGCCAAAAGATATGATTTTTAACTTCATTTTGAAAAAAGCTCTTTCAGAAATTATTGGGTATTACATAGTCGTTTTGTTTCTGCGGGAAATACTGCTTAAGGGCTACAGAAGAGGCGACCCACGCTAGTTCCGTATCTCCCTGAAGACTATATACGGCTTCCCTTGTAGAGATGGTAGCAAAAGTTGACGTCTGGCCGATTGTCATGACGAATGGATAGTTTTCGTCGCCATCAAGGTTTCCATTCATGACGGTATTGCCACTGTCGGTCACGATCCGCCTAATAATCACAACTTCCAGAACCTGAGATTCCTGAGGCATCCAAAGCTCTAGAGTGTCTCCCACCTGAAGCGCTTCTAGCCTTGATCGATTAAGCTTCAAAAATCGCTGATCCTCAAGGCCAATGAGGTAACTCCCGAGCTTAGTTGGGGCTTCCTGCACTTCGGACCAGCCCAACTCTTCATTCACTTCCTGTGAAAAATCGTCTTCAGCCCCTTGAGGTATTACTTCAGCTATTCCTGATGTGGTATGCCTAACCGTCTTTGTCACAGAACCCGAAGAGGCAGGCTCATGTCCTCGAAGCGATTCATCCTCAGACTCAAGATTGATACGCCAAGCAACCATACCAGCGCCAATAACTATCGTCAGAAGCAATGCATAGATTGGTTTCAACATGGATGAGACTTTAAATGAAACCAAGCAAAAAATCCCCTGCTCGTCGATGAGCTACGAGCAAAAAATCTAGGGTCGTTTCGCATCCGTTACATCTATGTAATCGACGGCGGCGCGGCATACAAAATCAGTTGAAATCAACGATCTAGGTTCTCATAAGTTGTGGCTGCCTTCTCAACTCGAGCCCTCCCTAAATTTACTCGTGAGAACGCTGTAGAAACCACAGTTTGGCAACAAAGACCAACAACACGTAGTGCAAACTTAGACGATTTAGATCCGCGCTCAGGCACTCAAAAATTCCCCAATGTCTGTAGCTTTAGTATTCGAGGTGACGGTAATCTCAATCAGAGAAGAAG
>JBLHWY010000230.1:0-7643 GCA_047629195.1 Candidatus Azotimanducaceae bacterium | reverse complement strand
TTGATAACCCGACCGACTTGATGGCGCCACGAATGCGCCCGTACATACCACATCGACAAATATTGCCCTGCATCGCCACATCGATATCCGCGTCACCTGGATTAGGATTGCTGGCTAGCAGTGCTGCTGCTGACATCAACTGGCCAGACTGGCAGTAACCACACTGCGGCACCTGGTGTTCAATCCAAGCCTGTTGCAACGGATGTCGCACCTCCTCAGTGCCTAACCCCTCAATCGTTGTCACGTCTTGTCCTTCGACGCTGGCAATCGGCGTCACGCATGAACGCACCGGTTGCCCGTTGACATGCACTGTGCAGGCACCACATTTGGCAATACCACACCCGAACTTGGTGCCAGTGAGCGCCAACTGTTCTCGCAAGACCCACAGCAAAGGTTTCTGAGGATCAACCTGCACCGATTGATGTTCGCCATTAACAGTAAAAGAAGTCGTCATTATGTTCTCCAAAGGTATGCTTTCAACCTGCTTGCGCCAGTCTCGTATATTTTCGATCTATGTGTTCTAAATCTATGTGTTCTAAACCTGCTTATCTGTAAACGTATTGTCAATCAGACTAACCACCCGTCCACAAAAGGATCTCTCCGCCCTGCGCCATTGACCGTGAACCGGCAATAACGCGTAACCGCCGTGGTATGAACTCGAGCACCACAAACCCCTCACCTGTGGGTGAGCGCCACTTCGGCATTGTTGCCGAATAGAAGCTTAGCGGGACCGGCGCCTCCTCGAACTTGCGCTAGATATTTATCTGCGTGGCATCGTCAACACACCAACAAACAGCTCACTTCTTCACACGCGTGCTAACATCTTAAAATGACCAATAAACTCTGAACCGGAGTTTACTCCAAAAAAAGCCAAAACTGACACATTAGAACTTTTATGTCAACCTAGTACGATGACATTGCACGCAGGAGCTAGAGCCGAAAAATGAGCAAAGCGAAACGAATCACGAAGAAGGGACAGAGCAAACAAAAATTAGTATTCGACGCAGCAGCTAATGTTTTCGCCCAATATGGTTTCCGTCGAACATCCATGAACGACATTGCGAATGCTGCTGGAATATCCCGCCCGGCGCTTTATTTGATATTCAAGAACAAGCAAGAGCTGTTCAGACAATTAGCTGCCCACCTGCAAAACCACGCTATCGATCAAGCAATATCAGCGCTTGGCGAAGAAGGGGAAATATCCGTCCGGCTTGTTAACGCGATCCTCGCTTACGAAGCAATCTATTATGAGCCAATAGCCCAATCCCCCCATGGCGCTGAGATCATAGACATCAATCTAAGCATTGCAGCAGATCTTATGCAGAAAGGTCACACCCGCCTAGTTCGGACCCTTGCAGACGCAATAGATGAGGCCAGTGCTCGTGGCGAAATCAAATTGGGTGACAAGATGCCGAAAACTAAGCCGTTCGTCGAACTATTGATGTCGTCAATATCCGGTCAGAAGAAAAAAGCCAACACAACGCAAATGTTCAGGCGTCAGATAAAACAGGTAACCCATATTTTCTTACAGTCGATTAGCAACAACCCTTAGGATCTGCTGGACTGGCAAATAAACGTACTACTGAATCGCTGAGGCCCTTCGAAAGTGACGGTTGTAGCCTCTTCCCTGACAACTGCAAAAATGTACTACCCTGTTGTTTGGCCCACGACCTAGTGTATTGGCAAGGGGGAGAACGGGAAAAAAAGCATCAGGCAGACACCAACCTTAAACACTGCGTCACGAAGATATCAGGCGACAGCACCCTCGCTGGTTTGATGTATACCGGGGTCTTAATCGGTGGCAATCCGATATGGCCCACTCACTTCAGATGGGGTTATGGCTGGCCATATAGACTCAAGGGCTATCAAGAATTGACCGAGGCGGAAAATGGGTCTATCGGGGAAGCACTTAGAGAAGCAAGAACACGATGCGCTGCATTGTGCGCGCTTGCTGAGCCTGAAAGTCGTGCGTGTTTGTTAGCGGGTATTTTGCTTGTTGATTGAGGGCAGAAAGTTATCATTGCAAAAGTTAAAACAGTTCACGAGATTTTCATCCTTTTTACTCGTAAGCCTTAACTGTCAGTAATCTTTATCAGAAAAATCAAACGACGAGCACAGGCGCGTTAGGCAAATTTAGCAGTATTCATTTAACGGCGGGATGCTTAAATTTCCCTTGCCTTTCTAAGCATGGTTGCAGGACGCCTGACTAAATGGGAAGCATACCCACAGCCTTTGCTATCCTTGTATCGGATCGTCTGCCACTTTGTATATCCAAGATTTGCAGATCGCCTTAATCGAGGGAATTCGTGACCGGCATCATCAAAATAAACATCGACAATAACTTTTTACTCCCCCGACCGCGCCAGGTACCCTGGACCCAAGTATCAACACGCAGAAAATAATGGCAAAAAGTATCGGCCTATATGAAGAAATCATCACCGAGTCAATCGCGGCTGAGCTTCGCGATATTGGGGAAGCGCAAATCAAATCGCGCCGACCAAACCCTGCAGAACTTGGCGACCGCCTGGCCCTACACATCAGCCGTATTGTTCAGCGAACAATAGATAGCATGCCTAAAGCCAATAAAACTAAGCTTAGCGACACCCTGACTCGATCATTAATAGAAAAAATCCAAGAGGTTGTTGCGGAAGAAGGTCTATTGGACGAGATCCCAAGGGAACCCACGCAAGTTTTAAGCGCAATACTCTCTAAGAATCCTGATGGCTCGATCCGGCAGATTGAACAACCTCTGATACCTTTGCTGGACACAACGCTGCTCACCAATGCGCCCGGCGAGCCACGCGTAGGCGCTCAAGTCCTGACAGAAATTGCATCTGCGGATCGTATCGATATCGTCATGGCGTTTATTATGAAAAGTGGCATACGGCCTTTCCTAGCAGCTTTGAAACGCCACTGCGAGAAAAGCAGTAGGTTTCCAAACCTCAGAATACTCACTACCACTTACACTGGCACAACCAAACTGGACGCACTAAAAGTGCTACGTGACCTTGGTGCTGAGATTAAAGTGTCGTACGACCTCAGTACCGCGAGGTTACACGCTAAAGCCTGGCATTTTCACCGCGAGTCTGGCGCGTCGACGGCTTACATCGGTTCATCGAATTTAACCCACTCAGCGCAAGTCACTGGCATGGAGTGGAATGTTCGGCTTTCAGCCATGAGAAATCCGGACGTGTTCAGAAAGCTCGACTCGGTTTTTGAGGCTTACTGGGCGGGTGATGATTTTAGGACATTCGACGAGCAGGAATTTCGTGGACAGACAAAAGTAGCAAATCCATCGTCAACCACATTCTTCTCACCTATCGAGCTAAGGCTGGAGCCATTCCAGGAAAGATTGTTAGAACAGATCAAGGTCGCGAGACTAAAGGGTCAGTCAAGAAACCTCTTGGTGTCTGCGACTGGCACGGGCAAGACGGTTATGGCTGCGGTTGATTACAAACGATTGGCAAGCGAACTCAAACGAAGTCGTTTGCTATTCGTTGCACATAGGATTGAAATTCTCGAGCAGAGCCGTAGTACTTTTCGCTTTGCGCTGCGTGAAACC
This sequence comes from Candidatus Azotimanducaceae bacterium, assembly GCA_047629195.1. Taxonomy (GTDB): domain Bacteria; phylum Pseudomonadota; class Gammaproteobacteria; order Pseudomonadales; family Azotimanducaceae; genus UBA4582. Next base: position 4,081 of record JBLHWY010000230.1, on the reverse strand, counting down.
GATTTCGGTGAACTCTGGGTCGGCGGCAGAAAACCGCAGCATTTCGAGCACGTTTTTGCCTCCATTCAATCTCTCAATGCAAATGATCTTGCGACCCTTGCCTCAGATCATTTCGATGTGGTGATCATCGATGAGTTCCATCACGCCGGTGCCGATTCTTACGAGAAGCTATTGGACCATTTACAACCGGTCCAACTGCTCGGTCTGACTGCGACGCCGGAACGTACCGACGGGCGAGATATCCTACCTTGGTTTGAGGGCAAGATTTCAGCTGAACTTCGGCTTTGGGACGCGATTGACCAACACCGACTAGTACCGTTTACGTACTTTGGCATAAACGATGGGATGGACCTTTCTGCGGTACCCTGGCAGCGGGGACGCGGTTATGAAGTCGCGGAGCTAACCAACCTCTATACCTCAACAGATGCATGGGTGAAAATTGTTTACAACCAATTAATTGCGCACATCGATGATATACAAACGATGCAAGCCCTGGGTTTTTGTGTCAGCGTCAAACACGCCGAATTTATGGCGTACAAATTTGATCAATTAGGGATAAGCGCCATCGCGGTATCTGCGGCTACGCCAGCGACCGAACGCCAGGCAGCACTTCAAAAGCTTAGGAACAGTGATATTCAAATCATTTTCTCGGTCGATTTGTATAACGAAGGTATTGATATACCGACAGTGGATACCTTGTTGCTGTTACGCCCAACTGAAAGCGGCACCCTATTCCTGCAACAGTTGGGCAGAGGGTTACGAAAATCCTATGGCAAATCCATGTGCACCGTGCTCGACTTCGTCGGTCAGCATCGAACAGAATTTCGATTTGATCATCGCCTCCGAGCACTCATAGGCGGCACCCGTAAGCAAATCACCGAGCAAGTGCAGTTAGGCTTTCCTTATCTGCCTGCCGGTTGCCACATGGAACTAGACGCGGTTGTCAAAGAACGAATATTGTCCAGCCTAAAGAATGCTATCGCTGGTAACTTCAAACAACGTGTCGCCGAACTTCAAAACATGATCGCGCTGGGCATAAAACCCACAATAAAGAATTTCCTGGAACATACTGGACTGGTACTACCTGATATTTATGCAGGTAATAGATGTTGGAGTGACTTTCTGGACGCTGCCAACCTCTCTACCAACAAATCTGGACCCAAGGAAAAGATATTACGGCGCGCTGTTGGTCGAATGCTTCATGTCGACGATGAGGAACGTCTAAAGTTTTATTCAGAAATACTGGATTCGCCAGAGCCGCCTGATGTAAATACCATAAACAATCGCAGGGCTCGCCTTGTTCGAATGCTAATCGCGTCGCTCATGACTTCGGATACAGTTGCCCCAACCGACAACCTTGAGGCGGGCTTAAAGGTTCTTTGGAATCACTCCCAGGTGATAAGGGAGCTAATAGAAGTATTTTCACTGTTACGTGGATCGATCGATCACCTGCATTCCAGCTTAAGCTCACACAACAATATTCCTCTTCAGGTTCACGCGAAATATTCGCGGATAGAAATACTCGCGGCTTGTGGACCTGACAATAACGCACTTACGCCGAGCTGGCGCGAGGGTGTAAAATGGATTGAAGGTGAAAAAGTCGATCTACTGGCTTTTACACTCGATAAATCGAGCGGCGGCTTCTCACCAACGACCAGCTATCGCGACTATGCCATCAGCAGTAATCTCATCCATTGGGAATCGCAGTCCAATACCAGAGCAGACAGCCCTACTGGCAAGCGATACCAGAATCACATAGCGGACGGGTCTTCGGTTTTTCTATTTGCACGAGAGAATACTGACGAGCGAGCGTACTGGTTCCTCGGGCCCGCAACCTTTGTCAAATATCAGTCAGAGCGACCGATGGGAATTACCTGGCGACTGGCGCATTCATTGCCGGGTGATCTATTTGCAAAGTTTGCGGCGGCTGTGGCCTAGTTCGTGGGGATTAAATAGAGTCATCCAGGATGCGGCAGTGATAGACCTCGCATATTCGCTCAGCGCCACAACCAGTCCCATCGAACCGTGCCAGGTACCTTTGTGCTGCATATGATCAGCAAAGCAAAGCGCCCTGTTGGTAAGTACCGCCGTCCGGGCCTATCAAAAAGGCTGCTGGGAGATGTCTGGCCAACATATTGTCTGTGACAAGGAATATAAACGTAGGAGATTAACCCGAAAAACCGTGCGAGATAGATGGAACGTGGGCGTCTTGTTTTTGAAGCTTTTAGTAGGGGGGTGATTTCCGGCTCCTCTTGCTTTTTCATGTTTGTCTACTGTGTTGATATACTAATAAATCAGACAGTCATATATGACAATAAATAGGTGATCACTCATGCGAGATGACAGACCCAGTGAAACCGCGCTAAAAGTGGCGTTGACCATGGTGACGTTGCAAGAAAAGCCGGGTTGGCAGGACAAACTGCCGCCGCAGCTGGCAGAGTTCTCTGAGCGTCTGATTCTTGCGGCCAAAGCTTTTGGCTATTCCCCCAGCCTCATGCGGATCAGCAAGCGGCGCTGGATGGTCGGCTTCTATGACTTCGCAGACAGGGTGATGCCTGGCATGTTCGAAGGTCTGGGAGAGAGAAAGATTTTTATGAATCGCGAGGTTGAGCGCGCGCTGAATGACGGCTTCACCCAGGTTCTGGTGCTAGGCGCCGGGTTTGACACCCTGTGTCTGCGCCTGGCGCCGCGCTTTCCCGAGGTCAGTTTTTTCGAGATTGACCACCCCTCTACGGCCCGCGCAAAGAAAAAAGGTGTGGAAGAGATTGGTCAGCCGGCCAATCTGACCCTGACGCCGGCAGATCTCGGAGAAGCCAAGCTGGTTGATGTACTGGGCACCGACCCGGGATGGGACAAACACAAGCAGACCATCATTGTGATGGAAGGTCTTTTGTATTACCTCACGCCGGAGGATGTGCTGGATGTATTCAACCAAGCGTTGACGGTCACCGGCGGTCAAAGCCGCGTCGCCTTCAGCCATGTACTCAATATATCTCGACAGGGTTGGGCCCAGCCGCTGCTAAAACTCATTGGTGAACCCTGGTTGTCCAGTGCAGCAACCGACGAGTTACCGAATTACATCGGCAGTGGCTGGCGGATCATTCACAATGAGCATCCACCAGTAGAGCGTCATTTTGAAGCTTTCGCCCTCGCAGAGCAATGTAAGTTGGGGACGGAGTAAAAAGTATGGCAAGAACACGACATCCATTCCTAGCCCCTCAAAGATATTCAAACTTCCAATTCCTTCATGGGAGCGCAGTTTGATTCCGGCCTCCTAACAACCACTTGACGCCCGCGCAACATATTGCTAAATCTCCGTCCACATCAAGAGAAGAGCTGACGCTCTCGCCAACCTGCCTACCCGGGCAAGGTGGCTCCCGCAAGGAGATGTGGCCATGTTGCAATTGTACTGGACACAAAAGAACAGCGTCGACCTCCCCTGATGGATGTCTAACAAAATTGACGGCGCGATGATGGAGAGAGTCACGCTGGAAATGGCGCTGGAGGAGGCTAAAACCTATTTGGCAGAAGCCGGCAGGAAGGTCGAAGTGGGTGACTAGTCGATGTTACCGGGTCTGGAATAAATTACTGGCACAGCCGATCAAGCCAAGATTACCGCTTTAAACACGCTCGCCAAGAAAAATTTGGCTAGCTGGGCCAACGCCTATGTGCCTGGTGGCGCCTATGCGGAGGGCACCATAGCCCAAGAGGACGCCCGGAGGAATATGATCAAGCTTCAGACCGGTATCTACCAGAAATGACGGCACTTCTCTCCGCTAGATCGGGACGGGTCTATTTGGATACCCAACGCCCAAGGGTTTGTCTGAGGGGACCAGAAGACCGTACGCGCGCCGATCTCGGTTAGGTGTGGCTGCGCGAGGACGAGACTTTTCTTTACTACGAACTGCGATCAGCTGCTGCGGATCTGCGAGATGGTTCAGCTTTTTCCTCGACAGAGATGCGCAAGCGAATCGCTGCACAGCTAGACACTTTAAAAGACAAAGATGTTCGCCATGTCGTCCTAGCCGCATTCGGGTGCGGAGCATTTAGAAACCCATCTGAATCTGTGGCCGAAATTTAC
>JBLHWY010000229.1:0-7653 GCA_047629195.1 Candidatus Azotimanducaceae bacterium | reverse complement strand
TCGCTTATTAACATGATGAAGGCGGCCGGACTTGATCAAAGCGGACAAGTCCCTTACCATTTCTATCCCTTCGGAATAACCACATGATTCACTTTAAGCAGGACATCCTAGAGTGACAGTAGCCAAATCTTCAGCAGCCTCCATCAAAATCCATATCAACACTGTAAAACCGGTTCTCGAAGGGATGCGGGCTTTGGGTTTTTCCCAAGATGCCTGCCTGGAAGGGACTGATCTGCACCTCAATCAGCTAATAGGGACTGATGTCGGTGAAGATTATTTAACACTTGAGCAGGAGTACTTACTCTATAAGAATATTTTACAGATCAGTCAAGATCCGTACATCGGATTAAAAATCGGCCGCACCTATCGAGTCGAGGGCATGCTTGGCTATGCCGTGCTGACGGCAAGAACAGTTGGTGAGGATTCGAGGGACAGTTTACCTATCTCTATCTCTAACTCTAACTCTAACGGCTTAAATCAGTTCGTTGAACAAACTACATCGGTATCTCAAAGCTGCGACAAAGCAAGAATAAAATACGCGCTTGTTTTGATATCGTCAGAAAATAATTGGGTAAACTGTCCCCCCGGTTTAAACTGTCCCACCGGTTTCACCGATTCCAACACTTACTAAGATGAATCTCACCGCACAAACAGCTGCAAAACACCGGTGCCTTCTAACACCCGGTCTACCCCCGTGCGATCCTCGTTGTTGAGTGCAGCGTAAGCTTCACGCAACCACTGCAGACACTTGGCCTGGTAGACGAAGGGGGTCTGCTCCCAAGGCTTGCCATCCAATTCCATCTCAAGTTTCTCAGCCTTTTCCATTACCGCCTTAGCATTCCCAATAAGATAGGGCGCATAGATGCGACCTACTTCAGCGAGGATGCTTTTCAACGTTTCGGGAGGGTTATCAATATCCAGCCAGTCATCGTCCGAAACCAGATAACCGGACAACTCTTCCACCACCCCAACCCAGGCATAGACCCGTGGGCATTCTGAGAGAATAATGGCCTGTGGCGTCGGGTCGAACAAGGCAAGACAGGTTAACTGACCATAAACGGCAAAGTCGGAGGCACCGGGACGTTCGCCCATTAAGAAGGGATAGTCGGTCAAGTGTTTGTCGAGAAGATGAATAAAACGCTTGAAGCTGCCTTCAATCGTTGGCTTAGTAGCTTCATTAGAGCCGACATACGATAACCGTGAAATCTGCCGCTCTCGAACGAACTCACTCATAGGTTGGACCTTATCCTCGGGCTGAGAAATTCCTCCCCATCGTGGCAGGATATCCCCACCCTTCTTAATGTCTGCATCATAATGCCAACGATAGTGGAACATGGCCTTGGTCAGCCATTCGTCGCCATAGTCTTCGAGCAACATATCGATGAACGCGAGTGCAGGATCAGTGGGTATCACCGAACGCCCTTCATATTCTTTTTCAAAACGTCGAATGAGCGGGCTAGAGTCAGTCAATGCGATCTCATCCCCACTGTCATCTTTGAAATAGAAAGTAGGTAACAAAGAAACCTTGGGTAGTACGCGTTTTTTTCTGTGCCTGCTTTCGCTCGAAGTTGCAATACGCGACTGGCGCTCCAACCGATAAGGAATATGCCTAAAACGCATCAGACCAAGCATTTTACGAGTATAGGGAGAGCCTGGGCCACCCATCAACTCTTGAACTTTTCTGCCTTCACTCATTTTATTTTCTCCTGTTCATGTGTTGTTTGCGCCTATCAGAATCATATTTCGCCTTGCTCAACCCAATACCTCCAAGCCGCGCTCAATGCACCACATGGCAGAAAGGCCTCCGAGCAGATATACAGGTATGGGCAATAGTCGCTCTAGTCTGATCGCCATTCGGTCAGTAAAGACAGAACTGCCATGTACAATCTTGAGCAACCACCATGCGCCAATCGCGACAAGCACAAACGCAATTTGACCCACCTCAATGCCGATATTAAAAAAGAGTAATGCCAACGGAACATTACTTTGTGGCAGGCCAATTTCAGCCAGAGCACCCGCAAATCCCATGCCGTGTAGCAATCCAAAGCCGCCCGCCAACCACCAGGGGTGGCGTTTGAATAAACTTAAACGCTGATGAGGATCGGTTTGCTCTTCTCGGGTTAGCTCTTTTCGGCTTAACTCTAGTGCCAGCACAAAGATGCTCAGCGCTATGGCAAATTCTATTAGAGACACGGGGTACGCAAGAAAACCCAGCGTGACCAGGGCCAGTGTCATGCTGTGTCCGACAGTGAAGGCGGTAATGGTCCACAACAAACGAGAGCCACCTCCTACAAGCAGCAGCAAACCAAAGACAAACATTAAATGATCAATACCACTCCAGATATGCTCTGTGCCCAAAACAGAGTATTCCGTCATCACTCTTGATTGGCTTGGCTGAGCAGGTACCAAAAAGTCGGGCGCTTCAGCGTTAACCACACTTTGGTAACTACGCCCATCACTTAAGGAAAGCATCACCATGGCTGATGCCTTATTCTCTGCCAGACCCGTAACACCGAGCTTTTGACCAACAAGACCATCTTTGCCAAGCGGCTCACAATCTAGCGTCCAACTTGAAACGGTACCAGTACCTTCGCGCACGACTGGGTTTTCAGTCTTCACGACACAGCTAACGGGCCATGTCGGTCGCAACTGTACATTGCTTGTTGCCTCGGTTGGGGTTTTCCAAACAACGTTATAGGTGTGACTAGAGGTTTCAACAAGCTTTAACAATGACGGCGCAAAACGGTGGGCTTCAACGGTATTAGGATGCAGAAGCGACATTAGCAGTGCCAGTGAGAAGAAAATTCGAGAGGAATACATCATTCGCAGCCTGCCTCATCATCCGGTGCTTTCTGCTCCCTGCCTCGCACATCAAAATCAACTCTTAGTGCTGCAATGGCGCATTGCAACGCTTGCTTGTTTGCGACGTAATCAAGATCCACGAGTAGTTGCCGTTCTACTTCGTGTAGTTCGGCGTCACGAGCAGGTTCAAATTGGGAGAGCCATACATAATGAAGTCCGTAAGCTGAGCGTATCGGTCCTAGCCATCCGCCATCGCCAGAATTCGCTGTTATTTCTGATTTCTTCAGGGTTTCCTGTAAACCAATGACAAAATTTTTGCCGAAATTTCGTGCTAGTTGGTCTGGCGTTTGTCTTAAAAACCGATGCCCTTGTAAAAACGGCGACCCAAGTTTTCTCGCTGCCTGAAGATCGAGTTCTTGCCTGGTGATTGCGTCAACAAAGGCTGCGACTTCTTGCTTGCGCTCGGAAGCGAAAAAAACATGCTCGATCGAATACAGAGGCGGGCGACGTAGCTCTTCTTTTCTTTTAATAAAAGCTGCTTCGATTTCTTCAGAACCCGGCTTCGTTGGAGGGGCTTTGGCTAGTAATCGCTGCTCCATCAGTTGAATCAGCCGCCGTTTTACCACTTCATCATCAAGATGCATACGCATTTCTATCGCCTGATTAAATAGCTCGGCATCAGACTTGCCTTCCACTAACTGTATAAACTTCATATTGAGAATAAGGCGCTGGTAGACTATCGAGTCGTAGAGATGGAAATCGAGATCAAGGGCTCGCTGTATCAGCATGTCTCGATCAAGTTCTACTCCAACAAACCTTGCCATCTGTGCCGGGCTGGGCTGTCGACCCGTACTGGTCAGCCACTGTTCTTTGAGAGCACCGGTGCGTGCCTCGCTCAAAGGCCCAATCACCGTCTTGACTTCTGGAAAGAGCGCAGCTTGTAGCTGATAAAAGATCACACCCAGCACAATAAAATGCAGCCATGGTTTGTTTAGTCTGACTAACCCGTTCACTCTCGCACTCTTTCCGTTAACGATCCTTTACACTCCGGCCTATTCTGGTAAGTGATGAATGGGCGACGACCAGGCACGTTCCTGATGCGACACATGCGGTCTGGTTCAACTTACCGGTTCTGCAGACCTTCCTTCTTTAGTCGCCACAGCAACACATCAAGACGGTCTTGACCGAAAAACGGTTCACCTCTAAACGCGCAGGTTGGAACGCCCCAATGGCCAGAGTGGTCATGGTCGATCTGGTTTTTTTCGATGATGGCTTCCAACAATTCTTCTTCAGCAATGATTCTTTGATCCATCTCCTCAATATTTAGCCCGGCTCTCTGGGTCGCCTTACCGAGATGGTCTCCCTGATCCCAGCCTACTGTGCCCCCCCAAATAAGCGATGACACTTCATCCGCAAATTCGATGCCACGCCCCCTTTGCTCTGCCAATGCTCCGAGCCGGGTAAGGCGGTATATGTAAGGCTGATCTGGAGCGGTAGACCGGCGGCCATCTTTATCTATAGGTTGTATCACGGGATTAGGATTGGCGATGGCAAAAGGCAGTTCCAAAAACTCTGCGACACGAAAAACATCTGTGCCAAAGTATGAAAACCACTGTGGTTGCACCTGGTCAAAGAACTCCGGCATTCGTATTGCAATTGGATACACGACACGCAGGTTCACTTTTAACTGAAATTGTTCCTGCCAGTCACGCAATCGTTTGGTCGCGAGATAGGACCACGGGCTCCGAAAAGACCAAAAGACATCAATTTCCATCAGCTCACTCATCCTATATCCCTTAAATTTGGCCGCGCCCATCAGATACCGTCAGAACGTCAAGACCAGATAGTGTTAGTTGAACATCAAACATGCCTGTTTCAGACTGGCCGCCGCTTGAGATAATCTGACTGGTTTCAGACTGGTCGCACTTTGATCTAACAGATTAGCCAATGTCTCGGCATCCGCAACAGTCATATCACCATCGCTAACCGCTTGGGTAATAGCATTGGCAGCCTGTTTGATCAATACTCTAATCTGCCGGATATCCGTGTTGACAGAAGCCAGTTCTGTTGTCTGGTCAAGCGTACTGACATTGGCACCGCGGGCCTCGGCAGCGCAGATCGCATCGCGTACCAAGAGGTCCAGGCGTATCGGTTTGTAACGCGCGATACCTCCGGTGATATCCCGCGTCAGCTCAGGATACATCGCCTTGCCAACGGCACGTCGTAATGGCGAGTGGGCGACATAAATACTGCCATCCCTAGCAACAGTGCTCATGGCCAGTGAATCTTCTCGACCTTCTGCAAAGTAGCGTAGCTTACCCGTTTCTCGATCGAGCAAGCCCATGCCTATATGCAACATCAGGTTTGCACCAATCAATGACTTGCCACCGCCGATCCCAATCACCACACCATTAGCGGTGACCGTGGCTGTTAAAGAATTGGTTTGTTCATCGACATTGGCATATCCATCGAAGCCGGTCAGTTCCGCTGTCCACATCTGAGCGCCGCTTGCGCCATTGTCGACCAACTGAATTACGTCTTTGCGCGTTACGGCATACAACTCGTTATTATCTGATGACACCGTGATAGAGCCGACAAGCGATTCACCCACATCCACGCGCCAAATTTCGTTCAATTCACTATCCAGCGCGATAACGTGCCCTGTGTTATCAGATACATACACACGGCGGCCATCTGCACTGAGCGCGGGCGTCGATCCGGTGCCCCCTTGGAAGGTCGCGCGATTCAAAATCTGGAATTCTAGCCCCTCACTACCATCGTTTGATTTTTTTACCAGATCGAGCAAATAAATCGCACCGATCTCAGATCGCCCGTCCTCGGTACCATCCTCTGCATCCTCCGCCGTTGCCGCAATGTAGATTCGGCTAGTATCAGGGTCGATGCTGAAAAAGTTAGTCACAATACCGCCACCACCATAGATATAATTCACTGCGGAGGAGAACAAGCTCAAACCGGCAGCCGTCTTGCCAAAGGCTTTATCCATCAGTGGGTCGACCCGGTCTACGACAAAACCAGGAATCTTCGTTCCGTTACCACTCACCGCAGGTGCACCGGGGACTTGTCCGATAGGGGTTATCATCTCACCGGTTTTGCGATCGAAGCCAAACAATTGGCCGGTCTTCGACACAGTGACCAGCGAATCTGTCGCAGGGTGATAGTTGAAACTGTGAATTTTTGTGCCAGCGCTCCTACCGGGGTCCAGGGGCGGAAGACTTAAACCTGTCTCAGTTCGCCATACTTCCGTACCATCTGGTCGCAATGCCATGGCGCGACCATAACCAATGACGTAGATGACCTGCGTTCCCGGGTTATCAGGGTCGTTCAATATAAATGCGGGGCTACTCGCATGCATATCGTCCTCAGCAGGTATCGCCCAACGTCTCTCACCGGTCTTGGCATCGAGTGATACCAACAATACACGTTCACCGTGATAAAACTGCGGGCTAAAATAGAGATTACCTTCGTTGTCAAAGAGCGGGCCATTGCCAATGAAGTAAGAAGGCTCTGCCACCCAGTCAAGTTCGAACATGGGGGCAGCAACGCCCCAAACACTATCCGAATTGACCGTATTAACATGTATGGCATTAAAGGTATCCGGCTCAGGGATAATATCGTAGCTATAGTTTCCCGCAGTGCGCGCTCCGACTGGCTTCCATTGGGTTTTCTCGGGTGGGCCAAAAACCTTAGGATTATGGGGGCGGCCTTCATCGATAAAGATTTTGAACACGGCAAAGCCAACGATGACGATAAATAACAAACTGACCACTTTCCGGGTAGTGCCTTTAAAGAAGTTCATTTTCATATACACCACTTTATTGTAATTAATGCAGGCGACTGACTAGTCGATGCTAATTGCCGAAAAAAAGCTATTGGTATCCAACTCTTCGTAACGAGTACTTTCAATTTTCAACTGTGTTCGATTATAGTGATCACCGTAGAACGGATGGAATCATATTCGGTCAGGTAATAGTCTGTGTTCTTAAATGACTATTCACAGTTATATGTAATGCGAGCAAGCGATGAAAATAAATCGGCTTCAGCGAGATCTTTTTAGGCACTTATTATCGGAGTTGGAGAAAGCAGGAGTTACCCCAGAACAACTGCTTCGCCAGTCCGGTATAAAAGAAAAATCGCAATCAGTTTCAGGCAATGCCGTATTATCAGAAAGTGATGCCTTGGTAAGATTAGAGACGGCTCTGGAACTCGCAGGTGATCCTACTCTAGCGTTACGCCTGGGCCAACGGGTGGGGATTGAAAGTTATGGCACCTTTGGTTTTGCCTTGATGAGCTGTGCCAACCTCAGAGAGTCCATCGAGTTATTGCTGCGTTATGGGAAAGTATTTTTTGAACCAATCTGGGAATCGCAGGATCATGATGGTGGACTATTGCTACGCTTGAGCCTCACTCGAGGTACTCAAGCTCAACAGCAGCTTGTCGCTGAGCTGAGCTTTTCACAGTTGAGCTTCATTGGAAGCTCGCTTTATCGCGGCCGAATAGAGGGTGCGCAGATACACTTTAAGTTCGCCAAACCCGCAAGTGCTGGCAGCTACCGGTCGATGTTGAACGCAGAAGTCACTTTCGATGCTGAACACAATCAATTGTTTCTGCCAGGACACGTTCTCGACACAGCAGTTAAGACAGCCAATATATCCGACCATGTGGTCTTTTATCAGCAGTGCGAGGAGATGTTATGCGCTCTCGCTAGCGTCGAGAAAACCACGACTGCGGTACGGCAGTTGCTGATCCAATCTGCGGGTGACTTCCTCAATATTACACAGGTAGCTGAGAGCCTGCATGTCAGTGAGCGCACCCTGAGGCGACGTCTGGAGG
>JBLHWY010000228.1:0-7655 GCA_047629195.1 Candidatus Azotimanducaceae bacterium | reverse complement strand
GCGGATCCAAAATTCATGAATTGTGGACAACGGTCTTATGTTTACGTTGACGGAGTTGAATCATTACTTTGCTTTAACCTCGGTATCACTGACTCAATTGAAGCTCAGTAACAATGATCTCGTATCAATCGATCTCGGCAGCATTGCAATAACGCCACTACTAATGCCGACGAACCGTCTAAGCGAGATTGATGTGTCAGAAAACAAGTCTCTTGTGACTCTATCTGTGTGTGATGAGCTTACGGATTTAGATGTATCTAACAACACAATGCTAAGCGTCCTCTTTTTCCATAGCAATCAGCTAGTCGCTGTTGACCTTTCCAACAATATGATGTTGTTTTTGCTTTCGCACGAAAGTAATCAGATTAGCACTTTTGATCTGTCTAATAACATTGCATTGACTTCTTTAGTCGCTTCCGACAATTTGTTAACGCAACTTTACCTGTCCAATAACGTAAGGATAAAGGCTTTTATTGTTTCCGGGAGTCAACCAAGTGCTAACGGCATTACTCCTTCTGATCGAGCAAACCTTACTTAGCTGTCATTCTTAGATCTATTTCAAATTTTTTTTTGGCGAGCATTGATTTATCTGCTGATACTAAATTGATTCAGGTTGATCTCTCTGAGAATCAGTTGGCGTCAATCGATATATCTAATGTGGAATTTCTTTTTTTCTTGATCTGCGGTCTAATATCCTTGAGACAATAGACCTTTTGGCACACGATTTTCTTAAGATACTTGAGCTTTCAAACAACATTCTAACGACACTAGATGTGATGCAGAACAGCGCTCTTGCTTTGGTCAATAACATATCTATCAGAATTGTTGACCTGTGTGTCAAAAGGGGGCGGAGTAAAATTTATAATTGTCATACATTTTACTGCCTCCTTCGCTTCAAGAAAATCTGAGGGATTCCGGAAAGCTCTTTAACCTGCCAACGAAAATGCTTATTACCGAACACAAACCTTTACTCACTGCAGGATACTCCGGATGTGTCGTCCTCATGCGCACTTTCTGCCCAAAGGCAAGGGCAGCATAACTCGAACTGGGTCAGTGATCATGCCAGCTTAGCAGGGTTTCAACTCGCTGTAGCGAGGGCACCGTAGAAAACTGAACAAGGTGCTCTTTGAAGCGCCTGTCAAATCGTGTACCCACTTTTCTAGAGCGATAGTTAAGGTGGCGCATATAATATATTCTGAGGTATTGCATACATTTTGCGCGCGCGTTTCTGAGCGCTGTGTCAGCAACAGATGGACATGATTTGTCATGAAAACCCATGCGTGGATTTCTAAACTGATTAGCACGCCGAGGGGGAGTAACGTGGTCTTTTAGGCGCTGGGTGCACGCTGTCGGGTTTAGGACGATGCTACCGATTGAGTATGTCCGCAGCAGAGGTGAAAGGTTAACTATCGGTGAGTGAATGTTGCCGCAATCAGCGCGACGTTAGCCGTAGGTAGATTCTACTTCGACGCCGTTTATTGAACCCGTTTATTCCATTTATTGATGTTATCCATTCAAAAAGAAAATCACTCCTCATCTAGCGTCATCGGATTCGTGAGATCAGAGGTCCATTCCTGAAGTGAACCCATGTACACAGAGACATTCTCAAAACCCAGCCTGTGCATACTGAATGCTAAAGACGCTGCGGCAACACCGCCACCGCAATAGGTAATGACGGGTTTGCTTCGCTCGTCATCAAACATTAAATCCAGCTCGTCATATGATCGATAATAGTTGCCATGCACGAGTTCCATAGCTGGCATACTGTTTGCGCCAGCAATATGGCCGGCGCGGGGATACAAGGCGAAATCTCCTCTGTAGTGTTCTATGGGAAGCGCATCCAATAGCACGACGCCATTGTCCTCAATTGCTGAGAGTACCTGGTGTTGACTTGCGATGAGATCCGGACGAAGCGCGATAGTTATTTGGCTTTTTGGCCTAGAAACTGCCTTGCTCGATACATCACGACCTTCTTTCTTCCAAGCAGCCATCCCGCCATCAAGAATAGCGACTTGGTCTATGCCAATCCATCGAAGCATCCACCAGACGCGAGCGGCAACTGTAGGGTCGGAGCGACTATAGAGAACAACACGGGAATTATTACCGATGCCTAAAGCCTGCATGGCTTCTGTAAACTTTATTGGCGATGGCATCCATAGTTCAAATTCATTGTCCTGATCTGACAATTCTTGCACTAAATCTGCAAATCCTGCATTTGGTATGTGTGCCTGATCGTATGTATCTTTACCACTTTCATTGTACATCATGCCATTTTCATCTCGCTTAGCCAAAAATGTACAATCGAGGATAATAAGATCGGGATCGTTGAGGTGTTCACTGAGCCATTCGGTGCTTACTAGCAAGTCCATTGTTGTCGTGTCTTGTTCTACAAGAGTTCGATCCAGAGGTTTAGCAAGCGTAAGTTCGGGCTGGGCCGCAACAGCACTATTGATTAGCTGCGCAATGATTGCCCCAGAAATTTTGAACAGAATCGGACGCCAATTTTTTGCTTGCATGAATGGATTCCTTTTATCTATTTAAGAAGCATCGAAGCATAAACTAAGGAAGTAGAAAGGAACAAGAAAGGTGTGATCAATATCATGGTTTCAAGGACCTAAGGGACGATATAATTGACACGTCTCACGATCGGCGCAGGATGCGTTAAAGCACTGTTAGAACTGGCTGTTGATAAGGGGACGGATAGGCGAGCGTTACTGAAACGAGCTAATACTATGTTAAGTGAATCAGAGAGTCGAGATAATCGAATCCTTCGAGACAGTTATCAGTGGCTTAAGGCAGCAGGGAAGTCATTGTGTGATGAACCTGCACTGGCTCTTTTACTTGGAGAAGCGGCTAGCTTATTCGATTTTTGGGCTTATTTGTAAGTGCTCCGCTAGTAATGTTGAATTCTTTCAGCAAATAAACCGCATTGGACGTTTGGTGGCAGAGATCGATGAGCACGAGACCGAGGGACGTTTCAAAATGATTCGAAATGGCGGTGAATTTTGGTTAGTCGTGGATTTGAACAGATCAAAATATGCCCCAGCTGTGCAGGTGTTACCGAGTGCCTTGCCACCTTTTTTGGTAATGGGAAGTTTACCTTTTTGTTGACGCACGAAACCCGCAATAACTCCATTAGGTGCGTTTCGTTGACTTCTCTGACATCTAATTAGCTGTGGCAATTTAGGAAGGTAGCGGCACGAAAAATATTCGGCCGGTCGATCATCGTCGCTGCCATCTGCGCGCGACTGCAAGAGTAAGGTTTCCGCTAGCTGTCATTTTCAATGGGGCTTCGGCCTCTACCTGTGCCAACGACTCGGTCTTTTGTCTTTTTAGGAAGCTGCCAACTTGTCCGCATTAAATTAGAGAAAAATGAGAAAAATTGATCTAAATCTGTAAGCTCGTCCTCAGCACTGACTTAATGGGTTGGTGCCCATTATGCTCACGTACTCTGTACAAGAGTATTTTGTCGATAGTCGCCAGCTGCGTACTCGTTGGCCCAGAGACAAATGTGACGTCAGGCTGCGGAGAAATAGCGGGCTATGGTAAAGATGAGGATGAAAATAACAATTGGATATAATTAATAGCTGCGTAATTGGTGCTGGCGTTGTTGGTTTAGCTGTCGCTAGATCGTTGGCTAAACGCGACGGTAATCTGGTTATCCTGGATAAGGAGGCTCATTTCGGTCAAGGCATTAGCAGCCGCAATAGTGAAGTCATTCATGCTGGGATTTATTACGATGCTGGCTCTCTCAAGGCGGAGCTGTGTGTTGAGGGTAAAACTCGATTATATGAATACTGCGAAAGCCATAAGGTCAGCCACCAGCGAATCGGCAAGCTTATCGTTGCAACGACTATAGATGAAGCGAGTGTACTCGACGGGATAAAGGCCAAGGCGCAAGCAAATGGCGTTTTTGATCTAACTTTTTGGGATGCCATGCAGATCAAAGCAGAGGAGCCAGCGGTAAAAGCCGTTCAGGCTTTGCTCTCACCCTCGACAGGTATTGTTAGTGCCCATGACTTAATGACAGCTTATCTTGGTGATATTGAGAGTTGTGGTGGTAGCTTTGTCGGTAACACGAAAGTTATTCGCATAGAGCAGGGTGGTGAAGGCTTTATTGTGACCAGTGAAATTGAGGGTGAGGTCTACCAATTTACCTGCCAGAAGCTTGTCAACGCTGCTGGACTTGGTGCTCAGGAAGTCCACTCAACAATTGAATTTGACTATGCTAGTGACGTGCCGCCTTTGTATTTTTGCAAAGGGAGTTATTTTACGCTGCCGGGCCGAAGTCCGTTTAATAAGCTGATCTATCCAGTACCGGAAAAATCCGGCGCAGGGCTGGGTGTACACGCAACGATTGACCTTGGTGGCCAAGTGAAATTTGGCCCTAATGTCGAATACATTGAAAATGAAAATTATGAGGTCGAAACTGAGATGGCGCACGCTTATCATGCGGCAGTCAGCCGTTATTATCCGGGACTAAAACATAATGCGCTGGTGCCAGCCTACGCTGGGATAAGACCGAAGCTTCAGGGGCCAGGAGACCCTGTGATGGATTTTGTCATCCAGAGGCCGGTAGATCACGGTATTGAGGGTCTCGTCCAGCTATTTGGCATTGAATCTCCCGGATTGACCTCCTCACTGGCAATTGCCGATAGGGTTGATCAAGCGCTTTTATCTTAGCCATCGCATGCGACGCACTTATTCAAGAAGTACTTATTCAGAGAAAGTTTACGCAGTAATAATTTGGATGAAGTTATGAGTTTAGAAGAGGAAAGACGCGAATACCAATACGGCAGTTTAACCAAAGAATCATTGCGGGATACGCCTGCTGCACAGTTTGAATTTTGGATGTCACAGGCGCTTGAGGCAAAAATACAGGATCCAACTGCAATGAGCATTGGTACTGTTGGCGAAGATGGTATGCCTTGGCAACGCATTGTCCTGCTCAAAGGCTTTAGTCCCGAGGGGCTGATTTTTTATACCAATCTTGGCAGCCAGAAGGCAAAAGAGATCGCTGCTCACAATAAAGTGAGTGCACTTTTTCCATGGCTGCAAATGGACAGGCAGGTCATTGTGGCGGGTGAGGTACAACCTATGAGTATTGCTGAGAGTGCCGCTTATTTTCAGTCTCGTCCTCGTGAAAGCCAGCTTGCAGCTTGGAGTTCGCAGCAAAGCCGCGCGATCATCTCGCGTGAATTTCTGGATAGTCAATTTCAAAAAATGAAATCTAAATTCCAACAGGGTAAAATTCCAGTGCCTGACTTCTGGGGCGGATTTAGAATTGTGCCACAGCAATGGGAATTCTGGCAGGGCGGTGAGAATCGGTTGCATGACCGCTTTAGGTATGTCAAAAACGATAATGTGTGGGAAGTTAAGCGGCTTGCGCCCTAGTGTGATTAATAACTAATTTCAAAGTTAATGCGCCGATGACTTGACCTTGAAGTAACTCCATAGAATAGAGTTTATGCATGCACCCAAACGATGAGAATAGCAGTGACAACAAGCGCGAGCACACTCACTTGAACGGTGAGGGTGCTCACAGTCACGGTCATCACGATCATAGCCACGGTCATAGCCACGATCATGGACACGGTCACAATCACAGTCACGATTTTGACTTTAGCCAAGTTAACACTGGCTTTATCATAGCGATTACGGCGAACCTGGCATTTACGATACTAGAAGCGGTTTATGGCTTTATGTCGAATTCTGTCAGTTTGCTGGGTGACGCGGGTCATAACCTTTCTGATGTGCTCGGCTTGCTGTTGGCGTGGGGTGCCTCTTACTTGGCTACTCGCAAAAGTAGCGAACTCTATTCTTACGGCTTTAGAAAGACGACGATTCTTGCCGCTATTATTAATGCTGTGACGCTGGTTTTTGCTGCAGGCTTTATTGCAATTGAGTCAATCGAGAGATTCTTCACGCCCTCGCCGATGGATGAGGTGGTTGTCATGGTCGTTGCCAGCATTGGTATTCTAGTGAATGCGGGTACGGCAATGCTGTTCATGAAAGGCAGTAAAGAAGATTTGAACCTGAAAGGTGCGTATTTGCACCTTGCCTATGATGCTGCGATATCTGCCGCTGTTGTTGTTGGCGCTTGTGTGAGCTTTTATACCGGTTGGCTTCTGGTTGACCCCTTGTTAGGACTCATTATTGTCGTTGTTATTCTTTTGGGTACCTGGGGTTTGCTACGAGATTCTACGAATCTGATTCTGGACGCGGTTCCTGAAGGGTGTAGCCCTCAGGGCGTAAAACAATATCTTGAAGGGATTGCGGGCGTATCTGAAGTTCATGATTTGCATATCTGGGCGATGAGTACCTTTGAAAACTGCATGACGGCACACCTGGTGATGCCCGAAAATACGTTGTGGGAATCTGAAGCGAGTTACGATGAGATAGGGCTAGTGATGAAACGGGATTACAATATTCATCACATAACCCTACAAGTAGAAAAAGACTTCTCCTGTTTGAATAACAATTGTTAACAACCATTAATTTGAAGGACGCCGATTTAAGCATATGACTCTAGCAAGCAGGATCCTGAAAAAATCAAAACTTAGCGGAAAATTTACCCTGCGATCTGGTGTAGTGAGCAACACCTATTTTGACAAATATCAGTTTGAATCAGAACCAGGTTTGCTGTTAGATATTGCCAGCGCATTGGCTCCTCTGGTGCCAGAAGATATTGAAGTGCTTGCTGGATTAGAGATGGGCGGCATTCCAGTCGTGACAATGCTGAGTCAGGTTACTGGACTTGATTGCGCCTTCGTACGGAAAGCACCGAAAGCGCATGGTACTTGTCGCTATTCTGAAGGTGCTGATTTGCTCGGAAAAAAAGTGCTGCTCGTTGAAGATGTTGTTTCTAGTGGTGGCGCAATTATTGATACAACCCGGATGTTGCGAGAAGACGGCGTTGAAGTGACAAGGGCCATCTGTGTTATTGATCGGGAGACGGGTGGCGTGGAAAAACTTGCGGAAGTGGGTGTTGAACTTATCTCGCTGTTCAGGCAAACAGACTTAGCGTCGTAAATTAATGCTGATCGAACCTCAACCTTTATGCTGCTGTGTCAAATCCAGCGACGTACCCGCCCGCGGTATTCAATATAATCATCTCCAAATGTATCTATCATTTGTTGTTCTTCTTTTACGATGAATAGATTGTGAATGACGATCGGGAAGATCAGCGCAACGAGCCATCCATAGGGCGTGTCTGTGTAGATCGCAAGTCCTATCAGCAATAGCTCCATGCCCAGATACATAGGATTCCTTGTGTACTCATATAGCCCCTTGATGACCAGCGTCGTTGACTCCGTAAATGGGACCAAGTTGGTTTCTGCACGTCGGAATTGCAAAGCGGCGTAACCGGTAACACCTATTCCAATAAACATAGGTATCAAGCCGAGGTAAGGTGTCCATCCCCCAAATATATAACTGGAGATGAAAGTATCGAACGTTAATAGGATGACAATGGAGAGGACCAGATAATGGGGAGGATAGATCTTGGACAGTTTCATATTAAGTGCCTCATGGGTACCATCATAGATAGGTGATCGTGGTGTCTATGCTCGCGTCATTCTAGCAAATGTCAATAAAAAGCGAAGTATTATGGCGCCATAGCCAGTACTTATCCGAAAACTAAACATCTCCATGGC
>JBLHWY010000227.1:0-7662 GCA_047629195.1 Candidatus Azotimanducaceae bacterium | reverse complement strand
TGACCCTGATCGCAGGCTTTATCTTCTTATATTACTATCTGATGGACTTGTACACCTTCGACTCGCCCCTCAGTCAACTCGGAATGCTGGAGCGTTCATTTATCGCCACCGTACTGACTGGCATCACCGTCGCTTTGACCGTGTATATCTTGGGGCCAAAATTTATCGGTGGCTTCGTCGGTCGAGGTGTACTCACCAGCAGCCTACTCTGCTTATGGCTGTGGTCTTTGTTTTTGCGATACCTAATCAACAACTGGGTTTTACAACAAAGAAAATCGATTCAATGGCTGGTACTAGCACATCAAGAAACCTCTCAGTTTAGCGAGGACTTCCACTCCATTCACAGCCAAGAAAAACTACTGGTCTTGTTCAGCCAAGACTACGTGTCGAAAACATCTGACACAGATGACGTACAAGATGCTCTGACGACCAATCAAAAAAACAGCGATACACAACTTGTTGGAACTTGGGATGATATCGACAAGGTGCTAGAGACGGAGGATGTCACAGGTATAATAATTACAGCGCCGAACGAAACTCCCGCAGCGTTACTGGACAAGCTGATGGCAATTCGCATCCGGGGGATGAGGATCTATACCCTCAACGATTTTTACGAGAAATACCTTTCACGCGTACCTATCTTCGCCCTGAGCCAACAGTGGCTTGCAATGGCACACGGCTTCGAGCTTATACACAATCCTATCGGCCTAAGGTTCAAACGCTATGTTGATATATTCATCGCACTGGTCGGAGGGTTTTTTTTCATTCCTATCTTAGCAATTGCTGCAATTGCTATTTTGTTAGATTCAGGCCTGCCAATTATTTACCGCCAAAAGAGAGTCGGCGAAAACGGTGAGATTTTTACCGTTTATAAACTTCGAACAATGATTACGAATGCCGAGTCAACCGGCGTTCAGTTTACCCAACTGAACGATCCGCGAATCACAAGAGCAGGCTACTATTTGCGAAAGTTTCGCCTGGATGAATTGCCACAACTATGGAATGTTCTGCTGGGACAAATGAGCTTTGTCGGTCCCCGCCCCGAACGACCCGAATTCACATCAGAGCTTCAGAAAATTGTGCCATATTACAACCTGCGGCACATCGTTAAGCCGGGCATCACTGGCTGGGCACAGGTGATGTATGGATATGGAGATTCATCCACCGACGCCGCCAACAAACTTCAATATGACTTGTACTACGTGAAGAACTATTCACTTATTCTCGATATTTCAATCATCATCAAATCCGCGAAAGTTATTTTATTTGGCGTTGGACGCTAAAACTGCCAGTTGATGCCTCTTGATGCCTCTTCGCGAATTCACCTGTACAATCACACCCCCAATACCCACATAAAAACTTCAGGCTAGTGTATGGATTACGAAGCACCCATTGATCTGTTGCAAAACAAAATCATCCTAATCACTGGCGCAGGTGATGGCATAGGGCGAACCGCGGCTATCTCTTATGCTAAGCACGGAGCCACTGTTATTCTACTCGGCAGAACGACGACAAAGCTGGAGGCCACCTACGATGAAATTGTGGCTGCGGGTTGTCCGGAACCAGGGATCGCACCAATGGACCTTGCGACCGCAACGCCCGACGATATTCAAAAACTGGCTGAAGTTATCGAGCAGGAGTATGGGAGACTAGACGGTCTGCTTCACAACGCAGCGGTTTTAGGCGAACGAGTGCCCGTGGAACATTACGATATAAACACCTGGATGAAAGTGATGCATGTGAATCTGCATGCCGTATTCTTGTTGACCCGAATTTTCATGCCATTGCTTAGGCAATCCAAAACCGCTTCGCTGTTGTTCTCCAGTTCTGGGGTTGGCGCAAACCCGCGAGCCTATTGGGGAGCCTATGCTGTTTCGAAATACGCGATGGAAGGCCTGGCCAAGCTATTAATGGATGAACTGGAGAATGCGTCTTCAATTCGGGTAAATATTCTTAATCCAGGCAAAACCCGAACTAGCATGAGGGCGAACGCTTATCCCAACGAGGATCCAGCGACAATCAAAACACCAGAAGCGCTTATGCCGCTCTATTTATATTTAATGGGCGATGACAGCCAACATATAAAAGGTGAAACCTTGGCTGGATAGGCATGGCACGTATCCAAGCGCATGGGCGGCAAGCATCTTCCACCCAACGACAAACACCTGCCGAACTACCGTCAAAATATTGACCGGGTTATCACCACTTTACCCGTCAGTATTTTGGCCAACAATACAGATGCGGCCTACCCCCTGATTACAGTGGGCTGCAGCTCAACCAACAGTTTGGAAAACAACCTTGGCACGGTATTCGCATTACTGCTTTCACTCAGAAGTTAGAAGGAAGTATTGAATGCCCATTCAACTTGGAACAACTGTTGATATAAATGACGCCAAAGTTATATTCAGCTCAGCTGAACATTCTTCGCACCACGATTCAAATTTAAGGCTGAAGCTAATACAGGCATTGCAGACGACACTTGACCTCGACACGTTGCTCAATATTTTTTTCGACCACATTCAATCTGTCGTCACTTTCGATGGATTTTCGTACAAGCTCGACTTGTTAGATGTCAAATTAGAGCTGGGTCGTCAATCTATCCATTCCAGTAGCTACCGACTCATCACCCAGCAGGATTATCTGGGTGAAATAACCTTCTACCGAGCCAAACGTTTTCCCGAGAAAGAGCTCGCAGTACTTGAGAGCTTACTCAACGTTATTGTATTCCCCTTGCGAAATGCTATTCGATACAAAGATGCAGTGTCCGCAGCCTTAGCTGACCCACTCACGGGTGCAGGCAACCGAATTGCCTTGAGCAATACACTACAACGAGAAATCGAGCTTGCAAAACGATACGATCAATCCATGGCAGTGCTCATGGTTGACCTTGATGAGTTCAAGCTGATCAATGATAGTTACGGTCACACCTGCGGAGATCAAGTTCTAAAGCAACTGGTGACGGCTTTCAATGAGGAGATTAGGGGTTCAGACGTGGTATTCCGTTACGGGGGAGAAGAGTTTGTAATTCTGTTAACCAATACAACACTCGAAAGTGCTCGCTATATTGCTGAACGCATTAGAAATGCAGTGTGCAACTTGAAGGTTCAGCAACGCGGTGAAGAAATCAAGACATCTGTCAGCATAGGGCTTTCGATGTTGCATCCCGAGGATACCGTCAAACGACTGCTAGAGCGCGCGGATTATGCGATGTACACAGCAAAAAATGCTGGAAAAAATCGCGTAAATGTTTGCCGAGAGATAGCTTAGGCGTAGACGGCTTCAGGTTCGGAGTAAAGAACTTAAGCCCGTTGGGAAATAGCTTAAGCCTGATAAAGACTCATTCTCCCTCGACTAACGTTTGCCTTCCCTAGGTGTGCCTTCCCGCGGCGCGCCTTTAGCTTGAGGCTTCTTCCATCTAACAGAGCCATCGCTGGCGCGACCTTCCGCATTAGTTTCTCTCGATGAAGACCGTCGTTTTGACTTTCCCCAATTAGATTGGCGTTTAGCCGGTCGGGCTGAATCTTCATCTGAATGAGCCTCGGGCCTTCCCTTTGTATCGACTCCGGCCATCAAGTAAAGCTCTGTGACATCTTTACCTTTGAGCTCTATGGATTTACCAGCTTTGACGGCGCTAGGTATAAAGAAGCTGCCATAACGGGTCCGTTTTAATCGACTCACGGTGAGATCCTGTGATTCCCAAAGGCGCCTTACTTCACGATTACGGCCTTCCATAATAACCACGTAGTACCATTGATTCGCACTTTCATCTTCTTCCTGGCCTTTTTGTATATCAGTAAACTTAGCCACACCATCTTCCAGTAGAACGCCTTCACGCATTGCGTTTAGTTTCTCTTCGGAGACATGACCAAGCACCCGTACGGCATATTCACGCTCAATCTGAAATGACGGGTGCATTAGTTTATTAGCCAACTCACCATCTGTCGTGAACAGCAACAAACCAGTTGTGGAATAGTCCAACCGACCGACGGATATCCAACGTTGCTTTTCAACACGAGGCAAACTTTTAAAAACTGATCTGCGACCTTCAGGGTCATCGCGGGTACAGATTTCATTAGCCGGCTTGTTGTATAGTAAATGCCGATGCCGCTGAACAACTATCTTAATCGGTTTACCATCGACGGCTATCCGGTCAGTGTCTTCCGCGCGATCACCAATCTTGGCAACCAGGCCGTTAACACTCACGCGTCCCTCTTCGATCC
Organism: Candidatus Azotimanducaceae bacterium; assembly: GCA_047629195.1. Taxonomy (GTDB): domain Bacteria; phylum Pseudomonadota; class Gammaproteobacteria; order Pseudomonadales; family Azotimanducaceae; genus UBA4582. Next base: position 3,442 of record JBLHWY010000227.1, on the reverse strand, counting down.
ATTTTTCGACGCCACGACGGCTACCGAGCCCGGCATTCGCGAGTATTTTTTGTAATTTATCGGCCATCAGACACAATCCTGTTTACCAAGTGGTTAAAGACTCTACTTTATTGTTAGTCTCAATATTACTATTAGTCTCAAGATTGTTAGTCTCGACGTTCAGATTCATCGGGCGTGTCCTCGGAGCTTTTATCACTAGCAACGGCATCACCCTCTTCAATCAAAATTTCAGCGTCAGCGGCTTCACCAGCCTCACCTAAAATTTCGTTCAGTTCTTCATCCGCTGCCTCTTCCGCAGCTTCTTCTACCTTGAATAAGTTTTTAATGTTTTCTTCAATCTGATTAACCTTCTCAGTCACTTCAGCAAGACTATCGCCTTCTGCCTCCACTGCTTGTGCATCTTCGTCGACTGGAATTTCCAAAGTTCTAGATTCAACAATCTCGTCTTCCAGATCCAATTCTTCGTTTACCTTGTCCAGGTCTTTAATTTCGGAGAGTGTCGGAAGCTCATCCAAACTATTCAAATTGAAGTAGTCAAGAAAGGTCTTGGTTGTGGCATAAATAGCAGGCTTACCGGGTACGTCTCTATGGCCAACAACTCGAATCCATTCTCGCTCGAGCAATGTCCTCATGATATTTGTGCTAACGGTAACGCCTCGAATTTCTTCAATGTCGCCACGGGTAATTGGTTGCTTGTAAGCAATCAGCGCAAGCGTTTCCAACAGCGCTCGGGTATACCTTGGTGCTCGTTCATCCCACAAACGACTTACCCACTCACCTAACTCAGTTCTTACCTGAAAACGATAGCCACTAGCCACCTCCTTCAGTTCGAAGCCTTTGCCATCACACTCTGCTTCAATGACAGACAATGCGTCCCGCACTTCAGCACGGCTCGGTTGATCGTGTTCAAATAATTGAATCATCAGATCAATGCTCAACGGTTGGTCTGCCGCCAGTATCGCGCCTTCAATAATCTGTTTTAAGGCTGGTATTTCACTCATAGCTATTTTTACATACTTCGCTTTGTGGGTAGGTGTGATTTATCAAAACCGTTCATTCTCGGCGAACTCCGTGGCCTCATCCGAGACAGCTTTAGCTTTGACGTGAATTGGCGCAAAAGCTTCAGTCTGAACAATATCAAGTAAAGACTCCTTGATTAGTTCCATCATTGCTAAAAAGGTAACTACCACGCCAGCTCTCCCTTCCGTCGGATCAAACAGCGACAAAAAGGGGACGAAAATATCACCTGCAAGTCGTACCTGATCCAGAATACTAGACATTCGTTCCCTGGTAGACAGAGGTTCAAGTTCAATTTTATGACTGCCAAAACTCTCTGCGCGTTTCAACAATTTGGCTAAAGCGATCAGCATTTCCTGCAATTTCACATCAGGCATGGGTTTGGGCTTATCGACCACTGGCGCTTCAGCAGAACCGACCCAATAGTCCCGATTAGAGCGGGGGATATCATCGAGATTGAGGGCAGCATCCTTGAACCGCTCATACTCCTGTAGACGCCGGATCAACTCTGCGCGGGGATCATCTTCGTCGATCTCATCTTCCGTTTGACGCGGCAGCAACATTCGAGATTTTATTTCTGCTAATACGGCTGCCATGACCAAATATTCAGCAGCAAGTTCGAAGTGTATGTCCTTCATCAGATCGATGTAGTCCATATATTGTTTGGTGATCTCGGCTACTTTTATGTCAAGAATATCCAAATTCTGTCTTTTTATTAGGTACAACAACAGATCAAGAGGCCCCTCGAAAGCCTCAAGGAACACCTCCAAGGCATCAGGAGGTATATACAGGTCCATGGGCATATGCGTCATAGGCTTGCCATCAACTACCGCAAACGGCATTTCACCCTGTGAAGCCTTTTGAACTTCGAGCTCGGGCTGGATTGCTAAAAGGTCAGGGACTCGCGAACTAGCTGTCGACTCTGCTTCGGGATTAGGAGCATCAGCGGAATTAGGAGCATCAGCGGAATTAGGAGCATCAGCGGAAGCCAGCGTAATATCTGAGCCAGATACGATCTTATTCTGATCGGCATCAATCTCTACATCATCATTCACTGGACCTTCCGGTGTTTCATTAGCCATTATTTTTCAAATTATTTGGTGGTTAATCTATTAACGCTTGATTGAGAGCTGAGAACTTATTGTTGCCTGACACCTCATTATTTAGTACTAGCGATAATCTAGCCCCATCGCCATCCGAACATCTTCAAGTGTAGACTTTGCAATTGCCCGAGCTTTCTCACAACCCTCAGCTACAATGCTCTTTACTAAATCTGGGTTTTCTTCATATTGCGCTGCGCGTTCATGCATGGGTTGTTGCTCAACTAAAATCGCTTCAATTAGCGGCTTCTTACAATCAATGCAACCAATTCCAGCTGTTCTACAGCCCTCGGTCACCCAATCTTTGGTCGCGTCGTCAGAGTATATATTGTGGAGACTAAATACCGGACACCGGTCTGGCTCACCAGGGTCATTTCGTCGAACTCTGGCAGGGTCGGTCGTCATCGTCTTAATCTTCTGCGCTACAGAATCACGGTCTTCGCGCAAATTAATCGTATTGCCGTAGGATTTGGACATTTTGTTGCCATCCAAGCCTGGCATAACAGAGTCTTCTGTCAGCAGCGTCTTAGGTTCAGGGAGGATTATTTTCCCGCCACCCTCAAGATAACCGTATAGCCGGTCCCGATCACCCATCGATAAGTTTTGCTGGTCTTGTAAAATCGCCTGGGCTTTTTCAAGTGACTCCTGATTACCTTGCTCCATAAAACCCCGACGCAAGTCCCGATACAATTTCCCATTTTTACGCCCAAGCTTTTTGATCGCATCTTCAGCAATTTGCTGAAACCCTGCATCTCGACCATATATATGATTAAACCGACGCGCTAATTCACGGGTCAATTCAATATGAGGAACCTGATCTGCTCCCACCGGAACTAGCCTGGCTTTATAACTCAAAATATCTGCGCTTTGTAACAAGGGGTAACCCAAAAAACCATAAGTTGAAAGATCGCGTTCGTGCAGTTTTTGTTGCTGCTCTTTGTAACTCGGCACCCTTTCCAACCAGCTTAAGGGGGTTATCATCGACAATAATAAATGAAGCTCAGCATGCTCTGGTATGCGAGATTGTATAAATAGCGTCGCTGAACCCGGGTTTATGCCCGCCGCCAGCCAATCAATTACCATATGCCAGACGCTATCTTCAATAATTTCTGGGTTCTCGTAATGCGTGGTGAGTGAATGCCAATCTGCTACAAAAAACATGCACTCATATTCGCGCTGTAACTGAAGCCAGTTTTTCAGTACCCCGTGATAGTGTCCTAAATGCAAGCGCCCAGTGGCACGCATCCCAGACAGCACACGATTTTGTGACTCAAGCATATTCACAAATTGACCTTAGTATGTGTTGGCATGGTGATTAATCGTGA
>JBLHWY010000226.1:0-7796 GCA_047629195.1 Candidatus Azotimanducaceae bacterium | reverse complement strand
TTGTCGTTGGGTGATATGTAATCCCGGCACGCTGTTCTCCAAGGGAAAATCAAAGTACCGAACGTTACACCCAACCGGCCAAGATAGTTGTCGTCAACCGGTCATCCTAATTGTCGCCGAACAGGCGATTTTACTTTCACATAATAACAGTAATCAAAGTTACTTTTTCTCGACCAAACCATGCCGTTTGTCACGTAAGCTTGCTGTCGGATTTTTTTATTTCGATAGCAAACCTCATGAGCAGGATTGTCGAATACAAAGCCTCGTAACCAAATATCACGGAGGCAAGAAGCGGATAGTGAGATCGAATTTTTTGGCAAACTTAAATCTAGAGCATGAACAGAATCTAGGGCGGCTTTATCATGATTTTCGCGAGACACTATTAACGCGATTTGGTCAAAATGACTTTGGTCGCTAGCTTCCTGAACCTTTCCACGTATTGTACTGCTGAATCCAAAAAAATTTCTGGATCGGACGGAATTGAATAAAGCGTACTCGCTGGCTCAATCGCGTGATTCTCGTAACAGTGGTATGCTGACACGATAAAAAGGTTCTCTTTCCAACGTACAGGAAAGCATGAACCGGCATACGCATAGGGCCATTCATTAAATCCCGTTTCATAAAGTAAAGGCTGAGTGGATTTAAGTATTTTCGGTGTATCTGTCATGGAATGTATTTATGACTAGCGCTCATATTTGAGAAAGTCGCCCTCGCAGCACTATATATTGTGATGAGAAAACATGCGCTTATTAAGTTTATGAATCAGCAATTAGCACCGCCAATCCGACAATAATCACACCAACCAGAACACCAGCCCAAAATTTATCTACCTTTATTTTTTCTGCTATTGCAGCTATGGCAGCGTGAAGTAGCTCTGGGCTGGTTTTAAGATCAATTGCTTGATGTGATCCAACCCAACCGGGGAGCTCCTCTGCCTTTATATCTACAAGCAGTGGGATGATCGTTTTCTTTTGTATTAGAGAAGCACCTATTTCTTGTTGCACAGCGTGTGAGCAGCACGAATTCTTGGAGGCAAGAAAAAACACCCAGTCCGACTTTTCTAAGTTTTCAAATATTGTTTCTGTCCATCTGTTGCCAGGTTCAATAGAAATACCAGCCAAGAACGTTTTAATTCCAGCCATTGACGTGGCGGAATATAAGCCTTTAGCTAGCTTTTCATCTTTGACGGAGTAACTTATGAATGCAGTAGTCAATTTATTTTTCTCTCGTTCCGAAATGATGAGTTTTAAGCGTACCCGTGAGTGAATTTCTTTACTACTTGCGCTTGATAGTAATTCACAGAATGTGATTAGCAACTTCACAACACTTATGCTCTTTTATAATCCAGATACAATCAACACTCAATATAAACTGTTGCCATCCTATCCAGCGCTTCTTTAGTCTTTTCCCACTTTGGCATGACCTGGCTCATTAGCCTATAAAACCGATCGCTGTGGTTATGCTCAGCGATGTGGCAAAGCTCGTGTAGAATCACGTAGTCGACACACTCGCGGGGCGCTTTGACTAAGCGCGGATTCAATGTGATTCGACCGCTGGAAGAACAGCTACCCCAGTGGGTTTGCATAGTCAGTATGCGCAGCGGCGGCCGCTCGTTTACCCATAGGGCCTGCTCCAGCATGGCATCGAGGCGCTTGGTGAAGGTATCCTTCGCCCGTGTCTTGTACCATTCAGTCAGCAGCTCTTTAACCTTTTCAACACTCTTCGTTCGTACCGAAACTTCCAGTTTACCGCGAAGCAGCTTTACGCCTTGAACCTGTTCGGGTGCTTCAATCACTTTAAGTAGGTACTGCTTACCAAGGTAATAATGGCTTTCACCGCTGATATACTGTCGTGGTGTCGTGAACTCAAGCTGTTTGCGAAAATATCTTAGTTGCTCGTAAATCCAACGGCCACGCTTTTTAACTGCAGAAAGAACCGCTTCGCTGTTAGTATTCTCAGGAGCGAATACTATTACTCTGCAATCGGGATGAACCTTAATCAACACCTTTTCAGTGGCTTGCCTGCGTTTCACTCGCTCAAATGCGATCCGCTCGTCGCCGTAGCGGAAGCTCATGACCTGGCCCTGAGGTTTAATCGGCACATTCATCTGCTTATACCCGCTCAAGCACCGTTTAATCCGACTCTCGTGATTTGAACAATCATCTCAACGATCTTCTTGGCCTGATCCATGCCGCCTCCAATGGCCTTGCACTCTTGGAACATTCGGGGCAGTAGCTTTTTACGAATATCGGCTTCAATGTTCTGCGGGTTAATGGAATTCTCCGCAACAGAGGTTTCTACCGCTTGGTCAATATCAAAGGCAACTTTGACCCACTTATCCTGAACTTGCTGATCCAGTAAAGCTAAGGCTTCAGGCAGCACTTTCTTAAATACACAAAAGTAGGCCTGTGCATGACGATTACCAGCAAATGCATCTGGTATGTCGTTCAAGCGCCTCTCTTGCACTTGCTCTTCAAACTCACAGAACAGCATGTACTGTTTTAGTGGGTGGTCGAACAGTTTTTCGGCTTCTCCTATGGCCTGACGCAGCAACTTGGAGAACGCTTCCTGAGCGTAAGGATCATCCCGTAGATCTTGCTCAATCATGCGGGTTACACGGGTTTTGATGATGTCGGTTTCGTTGCGGGTTTTATCTTCGCTCCAGTCTTCCGGCTGCTGCTTTTGGCCCATCTTGCCCACTTCATAAACGCCACCAGGTTCTTTAACCTCTACACCCACCACATGCTTATCCAGCAGTTTTTTCACTTGTTCCGCGTATTCGTCGTAGTCTATCTTCTCGCCAGCGTCCTGTTGCACCAGCTGCCGCAGGCTGGAGAATTGCTTCACCGTTTCTTTGTAGTGGCGGCGATCCTGGTCGCTAAAGCTCTTGTCTTCATAGTATGTGGCGGACTGTAGTGCTACCTTCAGGCAACTTGCGAAGGCCGTCAGCGCTTCGTAGAAGTCCTCACGCACCTTTAGGTGCACATCAACCAGCTCGCCCCTATCTCCCGGTGCTAAAGTCTCCTGCTCTTCAATCTTCGGTACCAACACCTGACGCAATTGCTCGATGTCGTTCTTATTTTTTACGCCATCGAATATCGCCCATAGCTTCTTGTAGAGTTGTGGGAGGCGCTTGTATTCAGTACTCATCTGGTTGTAGAGACCAGCGATATCATTGATGTCATAACCGCCCTGAGTACGGGAAGCCAGATCCTGATATTTCTGAATAGTGGAATCCAGTTCCGCCAAAATGCCACGATAGTCGATGAGCAAGCCAAATTTCTTCTTCGGATGCAGACGGTTTACCCGTGCAATCGCCTGGATCAGATTGTGTTCTTTCAGCGGCTTATCAATGTACAGCACCGCGTTTTTGGGCTCATCAAAGCCAGTGAGCAACTTATCGACCACGATCAGTATTTTCAGTGAATCATCTTTGTTGAAGCGCTCAATCAGATGTTTCGTGTAGGCTTGTTCATCCTGGCTGCCAACATTGTCTTTCCACCACTGGGTGACTTCCGGTGTGGTGACCTCATCCACAGCGGTGTTGCCTTCACGACTATCGGGCGGGCTCATCACTACGGCAGATTCAAACAAGCCTGCTTCGTCGAGATACTTTTTGTACTTGATAGCAGAGGCTTTGCTGTCGCAGGCTAACTGGCCTTTTAAGCCTTCATCGATATTTTTAACGAAGTGGTTAGCAACATCTAATGCAATCAAACGAATGCGGTCATCCGCAACGTATACTTGACCCTTTTTGGCAAACTTGCGCTTCAGGTCGGCTTTTTGGTCGTCCAAAAGTTCCTCAGTAATACGCTCAAACCAACTGTCAATCGCCCGTTCATTCACGTCTAGATCGGGAATACGCTCTTCGTACAGTAGCGGCGTAACCGCCTGGTCTTCCACGGCGCGTTGCATGGTGTAAGCGTGCACAATGGGACCAAACTTATTGGTGGTCTTGTCGTCTTTTAACAGTGGAGTGCCTGTGAAAGCGACAAAGGCGGCATTGGGCAACGCCTGCTTCATGCGGATATGGTTTTCACCACCCTGACTGCGGTGGCCTTCGTCTATCAGCACAATGATGTCAGAGCTGTTGTTCACACACTCGGGCATCTTGGTGGCTGTATTAAACTTCTGGATCAGCGAGAAGATGATCCGCTCAGTGCCTTTGCCAATCTGTTCGGCCAAACGCTTGCCAGAGGTGGCTATCGCTGCTTCTTTGTCTTTTTTTCCGGCTAGCTCGCCGCCAGAGGCAAAGGTTTTACTGAGCTGAGTTTCCAAGTCTACCCGGTCAGTGACTACAACTATACGGCATTGCTTCAGGCTTTTGTGCAGGATCAGCGCCTTGCTTAAAAACACCATAGTAAATGACTTGCCCGAACCCGTGGTATGCCAGATCACACCACCTTCACGCCCACCTCTTACACTGCGGGTATTGATGCGTTCAATCAGTCGCTTGATACCAAATACCTGCTGATAACGTGCGACGATCTTGCCAGCCTTTTTATCGAACAAGGTAAAATAACGGGTCATCTCCAACAGGCGGGCTGGACTTAACAGGCTTATGAGCAATTGATCCTGGCCGGTAACCGCCAGTTCACCGGCAGCAGTCAGGCTCTGATACCAATCTAGGTCTTTTGCCGGGCGGTGGCTGAATAGGTTTGCCAGTTCATCATCTTTAAGCTTTTTGTTTTTGATGGCGTACATCTCGGCATCAGAGACGTCTTCTTCACGCCAAGCGGCCCAGAACTTAGCGGGCGTACCGCATGTACCATAACGGCCTTCGTTTCCGTTTATGGACAGCAGCATCTGGCTATAGGCGAACAATAGCGGGATTTCGTCGTGTCGCTGGTTACGCAGGCTTTGCGAAATCCCTTCTTCAATGGTGGGCCCCTTTTTTGCGTTTCCATCTGGGCGCTTCGCCTCGATCACAACCAGAGGAATACCATTCACAAAGCACACGATGTCGGGTCTTCGGCTTTCTGCACCACCCGAGCGGGTAACAGTAAATTCTTCGGTAAATACAAAGCTGTTATTGGCAGGATTCTGCCAGTCAATCAGAGCGACAGTCGGGCTGGCCTTTTTACCATCCACAAACGCAGTGACTGAGATGCCATACAGCAGGTGGTTGTACAGGCGCTCATTGGCAGTTAACAAGCCTTCGTTAAGTGCGGGGCTGCACACCTCAGCAATCAGGTTGTCTATAGCCTTTTCAGACAAAGGGTAGCTCTTACCGGCAAAAGTGAAAGTGCGCTTCTGAAGTTCGCTACGCAGCACATGCCGTAAAACGACTTCATCGGCCTTACCACCACGAGCGGCTAACGCGAGTTCAGGAGAGAGAAACGACCACCCTAAGTTGGTCAACAACGTCAGTGCCGGTAACTTTGCACTGTATTCTTCCTGAAATTTGGGCGTGTATTGTGTCATTCGTTATCTCTCTTTAACCCCTGACACCCGAGGTGCGGTATCGGGTTATGGTTTTAACGAATTGCAAACCAGCGTTGTAATGTCAGAAAACACCCATGTCCATCCAACAATTAAAATAAGTACTGTCAGCCACAGTGATAGCGGCACTTTGTCCCGGAAAAAACTAAACTTAAGTTGTTCATTAACCCAGCCTATTTGATGTTCCCAATAAAATTTATAATGCGCATACCAATTGCTAAACAGTATTTGTGTGCTAATGCAGAGTGGGTAATACCGACTTTCGATTTCTGATAGTTCTTTTTGATAGGCTGATAAATCGCTGCTTTCATCTGAATTCTTAGCACGCAAATAGAGCCCTTTTAGCTCGTTAAATATCTGAGTAAGTGCAACACCTGATTTTTCATAGGCATCTTTCTTATGGTTGTACATGCTGATGTAGAGCCCCATTACACCCAAAACAATAAAAGTCGCTGAAATCAGCTCCGTAGAGAGGGTTTTTATGACAAGAGCGTATATGCCAAACGTCATGGATAAGAAACTTATAAGGCCGGGGACCTTTTCGATGATGTCGTGAGTAGCAAAGTGTTTTTTTGCTCCAAATCCCACGTCGTAGCCCTTTTCGGCAATACATCGAAGTAAATCTGACTTATTCATACTATCCTCACAAGATTGGAACTTTTATTGAGTCACGCGCTACGACTACATCATCTTTTATCGCATAGCACTCAACAAGGTGATTGCCTTTAAAGTCCGCTGATTCTTTTCTCGAGTTAGTGCCGTAGTTGAAGGGCTCGATTTGTCCTCGAATACAGTCTCTTCTTCTCGCCTCGGTTCCTATGTTCAAAATTTTCCACTTAACTCTAAAGTCGCCCTCTATATCATGATCAACAATATTGAAAATGATCTTTTTGTTATTGCTAATGCCGAAGCCCTTTGAGAGCATATTCAATAGACTCTTGGGCAAGCCTTGATTTTGATGTACAGAGCAGTCAATGCTTAAGCTATAGCCGATATCAACGGGATAATGGTCTTCAATGAATTCCTCAGTGTTCCTCCATGTCTGTTCTGCTTGTGCTGATTTTTGTAGTGTTGCAGAAGCCGGAAAGTTCCTCCCATATACCTTTTTCCACTTATCGCAAACACTGTCTTCCTTTTCTGCATCAATCGCATTTAGGCAGAGTTCGTAGGCTTCCTTTGCCTTCGATTGAAACCTTTTCTTAACGTTCACATCCTGATTGCTGCCTGGTGCCTGATAATGGTCCTTATTTGGCTCGTCGGCTAAATACTTGAAAAAGTCTCGGCTTAACCAATCAAAATACAGATAGCTTTTATCATCATACTCGGTCGCCGATTTCAAAAAGTTGTAGGCAAGGGTATCGATTAATAGGCCGCCCATGGCAACACCGTGCTTGTTCTTCCAGGCTCGCGCCATCTTACAAAGCAATCGCAGATTTTTATTCTTTTCCTCGTTGAGGCTTTTTACGGCCGCCATCTCCTGGCGGGGCTTAGTGACCTTCCATTTACCGCCGTTGTAGGTATCAGGGAATTGAAAATAGCCGTTTCCATCCTCATCGGTTTCTTCGAAAACAGGCTGAACCTCAACATGAAAATTGGAGTAGGTAACAGTAACGACCAGCCGATCAACCTCAATCATTGTTTTAGGGTACCTGGATTTGATGGCGTCTTTTACATCAGTTAAAAGCTGAGACTGCTTGCCACTTTTGTAGTCATCCCATTTCATTTTGGGCATGATATAAAGCATATCGAGATCAGAAATGCCCTTAATACCCGTGAACCGGCCATAAGAACCGACTTGCAGCGAGTTAGCTGTGGTGGAATCTGAATCTCTGAATTGTTGATTCAAACTCTTGGTTATCTCACCGTAGCGAAGGCTAATCTGCTCAGCATTGTCAACTTTCAGATTATCCAGGAAACCTTTAAACATATCTGCGACGGACATGATTACCTCACTTTTTGTCCTTGGGTGGGCAAGGATCATTGCCGTAGCTGTTTCCTGCCCGGATCTTTCCATCGGTGCCGTGAATCTTGGTGTCGGATTGCTGGTTACGGGCAATCTGTTCAGCGACATCAATAGCTTCTTTTTGTGTTTTGGTTACTTTGGTGGCTTTTGAGTTACCGGAGCCTTTTACAGCCCAGCCCTCAGGATGCTTAACCACGTGTTGGTTCTTGCCTTTTGGCATTACGCTAACTCCTTCTCATTAAGTTTTACTCGTCGTTTACCTGTCAGCAGCTGTTGCATCAGGGCTCTCTTCTCTTGCTTTAATGCATTCAGATTTTGTTGTAGGGCGATGACTTCCTGATCGACAGTGGAAAGTACGGCAGCAATTTTTTGTTGTTCTTCAATCGTAGGC
>JBLHWY010000225.1:0-7967 GCA_047629195.1 Candidatus Azotimanducaceae bacterium | reverse complement strand
CGACTCGCCACCAAACAGATCCCCACCCCCGGTACCTGCCAGAATAGCAATGTACTGAACGCCGTTGATCTGGTAAGTGATGGGAGGCGCGAGAAATGAGGTATAAGCATCATAGGACCAAAGCACATCACCCGTATCCGAGTCGTAGGCCTTCACCTCACCTAACGAGTTACCCTGGAATACTAGGCCACCCTCTGTCGCTAGCGTACCGCCATTCCAATGATGAACCTGCTCAACCGCCCATTTTTCTTCACCGGTAAGCGGGTCAAAGGCTTTTAGGTAGCCGCGCGCTTTGGGTGGGTCACCGTCTTCACCAAACACCTCCACTAGACGCCCCAATTCCAGGCCGGTGTTCCAGCCACCGACAATATGTTTATAGACCCCGGTGTTCTTCCACTCATCGTTCATGGCATAGGCCAACGGATTTTCCATTGCAGGAATAAACGCAAGGCGACGTTTCTGATCGAACGCCATGGCCTGCCAGTTATGACCGCCTAGTGGACCAGGAAGAATCCACTTGGTCTTTTCAATGTAGTCATAAGCTGGGTCTTCTACTGGCCTACCAGTCGCCATATCGACATGAGTCGCCCACGTAGCGGTGACATATTTGTTGGCCCGCAACAGTTCTCCATTGGATCTATCCAGCACATAGAAAAAGCCATTTTTTGGAGCCTGCATCAGGACCTTGCGATCGACACCGTCAACCTCGAGATCAGCCAAGACAATGTCTTGCACAGCTGTGTAATCCCAGTTATCCATTGGCGTCGTCTGGTAATGCCACTTGTAGGCACCAGTGTTAGCATCCAGGGCAACAATAGAAGAAAGGAACAGGTTATCGCCACCACCCGGGGAACGAATAGCGCGGGCCCACGGCGAGCCGTTACCTACCCCCAAGTATACTTGATCGAACTCGGGGTCATAAACGATAGAGTTCCAAACCGTGCCACCGCCGCCAATTTTCCACCACTCGCCACCTTTCCAGGTTTCGGCGGCCATTTCCATTGCCGGGGCTTCAAACGGCTTGGATGGATCTCCCGGCACCGTATAGAAACGCCACACCTGCTCGCCGGTCTCTGCGTCATAGGCCGTTACGTAACCACGCACGCCATACTCGGCACCACCGTTACCAATAAACACCTTGCCATTGGCAACCCGCGGGGCACCAGTAATCGTGTAATCACGACTGCGATCGGTCAGCGTATTGATTTTCCAGACTTCTTTACCAGTCGCGGCGTCTAGGGCAATCAATCGGCCATCAAGACTCGCAACGTAGACCCGGCCCTTGTAGACCGCCACGCCCCGGTTGACTACGTCACAACACGCTTTGCGTGCCCATGCACCAGGGACCTTGGGATCATAAGACCAGATCTGCTCACCCGTGATGGCATCCAACGCATAAACCCGACTCCAGGCCGTAGTGAGAAACATCATGTTATCAACCACTATGGGCGTTGATTCCAATGCCCGATTACTCTGCATATCCTTGAACCACGCCAATCCCAGGCGCGACGCACTTGTCTTATTTATTTGTTCAAGGGGCGAGAAGCGTTGTTCCTCATAAGTACGCCCATAAGCCAGCCAATTCCCGGGCTCACTCTCTGCGTTTTTTATACGTTCATCATCAATCATCCCCACCATTGGTTCAGGGGCTTTACTTTCGCCATTACTTACTGCGTCCGTTGTGCTTGGCGCAGGTTGATCCTGCATGACCTTATAGAGCCCGAATCCGGCCGCGAGAATCACGATCACTATCACCAGGTTTTTTATCATTTTTATCACCTCTTGGGTTACTCCGTGCCAATATAGCGGAACCGACCGCACTCGCCTAGCCAATAGGCTCGATATTATCAGCCACAGTTGCACACAATTACGCTTAGGTGTGACTAGACCTGCCGATAGCCACAACATCGAGATCTATGCGGTGTAAAAAACCGACCCCTTTCCAGCTGTTTGTTCTCCTTAGTGAAAACCTTGAATTAAAACCAACTTTACGACATTCTCTTTCCTGATCTGCATGTCGTTAGATAAAGGTCTATCGACGAGGAGCCTCTAATCTACCAATTTACAGTTGACAGCCTAGGTGAATTTGCACTGATCGTCCTCGGCTGCGTGGTGTTAGTAGTGATAGCACAACACCAACTGCATAGTGTGGGACTATATGCACGACGCCATATCTTTGGAAACAAACGCGCCAGCCTTATCGCATCAGCTTTCCCAGACTTCTGCTATCAGCCATTCCTCACCTCACAAGACCTTGCTAGCTTAGCGAATTACTCTGAAGCCGACGATATATACGGACCAGAGGTCTATAATTTGATCGACGATCATCAAGGTAACCAACACCGATCCGTCTTCGACCTACGCACTGTCTCGCACACCACAGGTGGGGGCTTTACTCGGGCTAGTATTAGCAGCGAATTCTTAATCAGTCTGTCGGAGCAAACATTGACGCCTTTTCAGCTTTGCATAGAGAGCATAGCCAACATCAGCCTGTGGGGAGAAGACTTGGATATCGACATTGAAGGAGAATTTATATTCTCTCAGAACTTCAATCTGACAGGTCCTAACAGGGAAGCGATCATCAAACTTTTCGACAAACCGTTGGTAAACTTCTTTCGCACAAATACATTGTTGTTCACTCAAGGCGCACTCGAAGTAAAAGAGAGCGCTATTATCTTCCATCATGCGTTCGCGCTTGCGCCGCAAGACATTCGCGCGACACTCGTTACCCTGTCAAAACTCATCGAGCTTCTAACTCGCCAGACACAACGTTAGATTCAAAAACCGGATTCCAAAAACCGCGACCACCGAAAACCGAAAACCGCGACAGAAAACCGCGACAGCCATGTTTCTTTCGATACGCACAGGTCTCTTTGTCTATCTCCCGCATGATTATCAAGCCTTAGCGATAACGCATTCAACATTCTCGCTACGAACCAAACTTTAATCAAAAAAAGGAGTTGCCGAGGAAGATTGGACAGGTCCAAGGGCATGACTACAGTATCACACCAATATCACTAACAAGGATGACTAGGAATTGATCAAACCACCGTAGATCGCCGACGTATCCAGCGCTGCTGGATCTTTATCGCATATTCAGTAAGCGCCTCAGCCGATCCCATCGCTCGCTGCCATGTGTCTTTAAGCGGCAGATGATCAGTAAACCAGTGGGCTGCATTGGTGTGGTTTTTTTTTAAACATCGAGAGACATCGTATTGAATGCTCCGGCGCATGTAAGATTGGTGAACCGCTGTCCACCGAATCAAATTCATATAATCGTATAGCGATATTTCGGAAAATGGGTTCTTGTTTAAGCTCGTCGGGTTGATAGCGCCTACTAATTCTTGTTCACCCTGTTTATTGCAGCGCCGTTTAACTGAGGTAAATTCGCTATCCTCAAGGTCATCGGCGATACCTGCCCGCACTGGGTTTAAATCAACATAAACCATACATGCAAGCACTGAGGCTTCATCAAGTAGCGCCTGGGATTTAAAGCGTCCTTCCCAGAATCTACCTTTGCAGAAATCCTCCTTATTTGCGAGTCGGGCTAATGGCTCATTGATGAAGCGCATAAACCAGGAAAGAGAGCTTAATCGGGAACGAATCTCTGCCAACCTGGGTTCATCGTTGAGCAGTGCAGCTTTTCGGACAAATTGAATATTGGCTGCTCGATTATCAACTTTGCGACCAGGGCATAGCTTCAGCCAACGCTCTGCGACTTCCTCATCAGACATGTTGACAGCATTCATTCGCAGTACAATATGATAATGATTCCGCATCACAGCGTAGGCATAAACTGAAACGGTGAAAACTTCGCTTAGTGCCAGAATCCGATTTTCAATCCAATCCCTTCGATGAGAAAAATCTTTACCGGTTGCTTCGTCAGTACCAAATAAAAACGCACGTCGAACACATCGTGAGCAAACGTGGTAGGTACCACCGTCAGGATCAATCAAATGGCTTCTTGGATAAGTCATGCCAACATATTAGCTGAAGCATGAGAAATAGATGTAGGCGATTAGCCTCAAATGCTGTGAGAAATGGATGAAACATGAGTGTCTTGTTTTATTTTGAGTGTCTTGTTTTATTTTACTTGTTTTACTTTGTTTTATTTTTTTTGTTTTACTTTTTCCGACTTTCTTGATCTGTTGGTTTGAAAATTAACAGGTTTTCGGAAAGTAGCCATAGAGACGTTCAGATTCTGGACACGAACGAACTAGGCATCTCTCGCGTTCTCATCCCACAGTCTAAGGGCTTCTTCCCAAGTGGGAATTGAATTTGTTTCGTAGCCATAAGTTTTTCCCGTTGCGATTTTCCGAAACGCTTTCATTGCGCCTAAATGAGCGCCACTGTTCCGGTAGGCAATCATCGCTTCTCTGTTTGCCCAGACAGAGAGGGTAAAATGATATTGATCAACGCGCTTTAAATCTAGGAACACGAGTCCGTTCGATTTTTCCGCCTGGGCTTTTGAAGGAATAGCATGCCGCCAGAAAAACAAACTTGTGAAAATATTTTTAACCTTGAGCGCCGTAATAGAAACATAAACAGGCCTTTTACTTTCTTGCATCATTTATTCCTAAACCATTGACCAATCCCAGTTGCTTCTCTGATTAAGAATAACTACGTACATATTTTTGGTCTGAAAATCCAGCATACCGTGGTCTCGGTGATATATCACCATGCCCAATTTAAGAATATCCTCAGTGATCAAATCTACCAAGCGTCAGCGAATAAATGATATTTCTCTACAATTGCAGCCGGGCTTGACTCATAGATTTCGGTGAGATGTCGACAGGTCTTCCAACCTAAAGTAGCGACGACAATGAACATTATTAGCCAGGAAGACTCATGTGTGGAAAGCTGACTGTGATTCAACTGACGTCACCGAAATCATTTTGACAGTGGCGATTTGTAAATTCTACTCCGACCCCCTTAATTAGGAGGCTTTAGTTTGGCCAAAGCAAACAATGAAAGAGAAAAAGATTCACCGACTCGGATTAAGTGATCAGACACCAAGTTTCTCAAAGTCTGGATCTCGTTTTTCTTGGAAGGCAGCAACAGCCTCCAAATTCGCTGGACCACCGCGCAAGGTGTCGAACGTCGCGTCTTCTCGCGTTCTGGCCGCTCTCACAGCATCCGCCCGACTGGCGAGCAACAGCTGTTTGGTTCCCATCAAAGAAGGAATCGGCATGGCAGCCATTTCACCGGCCACTGCGAGGGCTTCGGCTCGCAGCTCAGCGGCCGCGACTTTTTTCCAGGCCAGACCGATCGCCACGGCTTTGTCGGCATCAATCCAAGGCGCTGTGTAAAGCAGGTGAGCTGTCTCAGCCCAGCCAATCATGGCTGGCAGCAAGTAAGTGCTGCCAGCCTCCGCCGTGACACCCAGCGGCATGAATGGCGCACGCAGGCGCGCGTTATCTGCCATCAACACCAGATCACAGTGCGGCAATACAGTCAGACCGATGCCGATACCCAGCCCGTTTACGGCGGCTATCAGCGGCTTGGGGAATGTGCTCACTGTATCCATGAACGGATCGAACCCATGGAGCTTGCCGTCGGTGTGCTTGGGCTTGTTGCCCATTTCACTTAGGTCCTGGCCTGCGCTGAAACCGCGACCTGCGCCAGTGAGGACAGCAACCGCCACCCTAGGGTCCAATGCTGCCTCGTTCAGTGCACCCATCAGCGCATCGTAAAGCGCGTCGTTAAAGGAATTCAAGGCATCGCCTCTGTTCAGGATCAGAAGCCGAACACGGCCGTGGTTTTCGACGAGTAGAATGTTGGAGTCACTCACTCTGCCGGCTCCACGCGTTCAAGCGAGCCCGACCAGGTCCAGGCCTGGCTACGGCGAGAGAGGCCCAACATCATGCCCGCAAGCGCTGTGTGATGAATAAAAACCACGTCCGGGTTCTTCTGGCCATCTGGGCGCTGACTGGTGTGACCGGTCTCTGCATCAATCACCCGCTGCTCAATCTTCAGCAACTCGCCCGTCTCTGCGTAGCACATGTAATAGCCCTGCCCGTTTCGAGCATGAAAACGCCCCATGGTGTTGGCAGGGTTGGAGGGGGCAATGATCTCAAAGCGGTGGAGGACGCCTGCCGTGAACAATGTTAGATAGCCCGTGTACTCAAAACGGGTGGAATTGATTGCCACAAAATTGTCTGCGTCGAGCGCCAGCAGTTTCGCGATATGTGCACTGGCCTGTTCCGCATCATCGACCAGCAACGAAGTTTCGTACAGAAAGTCGATGTCCCCGACTGACGGCAGATCCACATGCTTTGAGATCACTAAACGCAGACCAAAACCGCCGGTCTGATCCTCATTTAGGTAAGCGATGCCGCCTTCCATGATTGGCGTAATGTCCTGGCTTTGTAGATGCGCCATTAATCCATCAAAGTCCTCAGTTGTCGCGCCACTGGCAAACAGGTGAGCGCCACGCTCGGCCACGGCTTCGGCAATAGGACCGACCCCGTCGGGCTCGAGGAGCTCGATGTAGCCCTGACCCAAACGCAGAGTGGTGCGTTTGGCCGCGAGGTATTCAACCCGATCTTCGCCCACCAGCTCGGCACCCAGTAACGAGATCCAGGGATCAGGTAAGCGCGTTGGCGCAGCCAATTGCAGACGATCAATACTTTTGAGCATGGTTTCATTCTCCCAGAGTCGTTGAAAAGATGTTGTAAACAAAGTTATTCTAAACCGCTTTTTTACCTGATTGCAAAAGTACTCCTAGCGAGAAATTTTGGATTAACTGATCTGATCGCTTACAAATGCATCGACGATCGCTGAAAAGATTTTCAGATTGGCCAAATCGACAAACCCCAGATACCCGAGTCGTTCTGGCAAACTCTCCAATCAGCAAATCTCAGGACAGCCAGCTAAATGAAATACAGCAGAATCCTTAATCTTTGGATTTGTAAACGATGCAGAGATTCCGTTCGGCGGGACGGAAGGCTGCTTGGCCTACCTTTAACAATTGTTAAAAACCACGAATATGGCGCGTTAGAAATAGTGGTTGAAATCGCTTGTAGTGTAGATTTCGAATCAGTGTCCGCCATCTAGTCATCGTAATTCGTGATCAACACTAATATCATGGAGCCCTCTTTAACACTATGTTGGCGCTCTTGAATTGGACGTTGAACAAATGGGATAAACAATTGAGCAAGATGGAAAGCACCCAGAAGGTAGCCGTAGTCGGCGCAAGCGGCGTGGTTGGCCGTGCATTGGTTGAGCATCTGATACAGAGTGATATACCGGTGGTGGGGCTCTCTCGTCGTCCGCCCGACGACCTTGCTGGCGCACCTTTTCAGCCCCTCGATCTAACCAGCCTCTCTGAATGCGAGCAGATCGCGGAATCAACACTTTCAGACGTGACCCATCTAGTCTATGCCGCGCTCTTCGAGAAGCCGGGCCTGATATCTGGCTGGCAAGAACAGGACCAGATGCAGACCAACCTCGCGATGCTCCGCAACCTCCTCACCCCACTAAAGGCAAGCGGTAAACTACGGCACGTCACCTTGCTGCAGGGTACAAAAGCCTATGGCGCACATATAGCACCCATGAAAATACCCGGTGTTGAAAGTGATCCACGTCACCTACATGAAAATTTTTACTGGCTGCAGGAAGACTACCTGCGCGATCTATGCAGCGGTACAGAGCTACAATTTACGATCTGGCGCCCACAGGTCATCTTTGGCCACGCATTGCATGCACCTATGAATATGCTGGCAGCCATCGGCGTGTACGCCGCCCTACAAAAAGCCGAGGGCTTACCCTTAACCTATCCTGGAGGCCCTTCGGCTGTCGCCGAAGCCATTGATGCTGACTTATTGGCAAGGGCAATCACGTTCAGTTTCGATAACGATGCCTTCAGCAACCAGACATTCAACATAACCAACGGTGATGTCTTCCGGTGGCAAGACACGTGGCCAGCCCTTGCGCAAATATTTGGCATGGAAACCGGCGAGCCCGCC
>JBLHWY010000224.1:0-7987 GCA_047629195.1 Candidatus Azotimanducaceae bacterium | reverse complement strand
ACAGGAATTCATGTATCGCTTAGTGAAAAAGATAGGAGGCAATCCTTAAACCATATTAGCTTAGGCGCATTACTCCAAAGATTGATAAGTTTCCCACTCGAACCTGGGTAGACAAATACTAAAAAAGATCAGGTCCTCTGCACCGTGGTTAGTGATGTTTTGCGCTGTGCCTACGGGTATTTGGACAGTGTCTCCGGCACCCACGGCTATTTCCTCATCGCCCAAGTACATCTTGCCCTGCCCACTTTCTACAACATACCACTCAGCCACAGATAAACTATGTTTTTCAGTCGTGACGCCACTGGGCACACGGCACCTAGCTAACGAGAAAGCTGGGTTCCTTTCATGATTGAAGTATTCAACGACATGCAGTCGCTCGGTAGTAAGCTCTTCAGATAGAGGCGCCTGAGGTTCATTTCTGCTGCTGGAAGAACCGGCGGAAAACACCTCAGCTGACATTTGGTCTTTGAGTAATGCGAGCAGGCTGGCGGGGATAGGGCTTTCAGGTGTTGTCACAACTATTCCTCAGAATCATAAAGTCAAAGGAACAATGATGCCCTGTACATGGCTAAATGTCTCGTAGGCTCTGATTGATACGATAAGCTCCCTTCACTTGCTTATTTTTCTTATAGAGATGAATATAGAAAAAAACTATTAAATAGCATAGAAGGGATGACTGAAAATGAGACTATTAAATCGAGTAGCAATTATTACTGGCGGTGCCAGCGGCATGGGCCTCGCGACTGTTTACCGCTATCTAGAAGAAGGTGCCAAAGTCGTTATTGCCGACTTTAATGAGACGACTGGTGAGGCGGCGATCGCAGAAGCTACTGCCAAAGGATTTGGAGATAGGGTTTCTTTTATCCGTACCGATGTTGCCAGCGAAGCTGATATCGAGAATATGGTTGCTCACACCCTCAAGCATTTCGGTAAGCTAGATATCATGTTTAACAACGCAGGTGTTGGCGGCGCCATAGGGCCATTAACCGAAACTACCGTTGAATCCTGGGACTATACTTTCGACGTGCTGGCAAAAGGCGTCTTTTTAGGCATCAAACACGCCGCAATCGCTATGCGCGCCGCAGGTAATGGTGGAGCAATTATCAACACCGCTTCAATTGCAGGTCTAAGCGGTGATGCAGGCCCGTTAGTGTATTCAGCAGCAAAAGCCGCTGTGATTTCTCTGACTCGGGCCTCAGCGGTTGAGTTGGCGCCAGACAGAATAAAAGTGAATGCCATCTGTCCCGGCTTTATTGCAACACCGCTCGCTGACGGCGGCAAACCTGAGGCTACGCGAGCGCATTTCGCTAAATCCCAACCCTGGCCTGACTATGGTCGAGGTGAACACATAGCTGGCGCAGCCCTTTTCCTTGCCAGTGACGATTCAGAATTTGTCACTGGAGAAGAAATTGTGGTCGATGGCGGCCTCACCGCAGCCGGTCCAGAACTTTCTAAAAAGACACCTAAAACATCCGGTCGAAATTCACGTGTTGCCGGTATCACTAAAGGCTCAACTGGCGAGCCACCGGTAATCAAACGGCTTTAGATCATCTGATTAACAAAAAATGCGGAGAAGAATATGGCGACCGAAGATCTTATCGCTAGAATCACAAAGCTCGAGGACATCGAGTCGATCAGACAATTAAAATCAAGGTATTGTGAGATCTGTGATGACAATCACAATACGGATTTGATCACGACTATTTTTACTGAGGATGGTATCTGGGAAGGTGATGGCATTGGCCAGGCAATCGGTCATGAAGCTATCGTAAAGCTTTTTACTGGGTTTCAAGCGGCGATCAGTTTTTCACAGCATATGGTGCAAAATCCTATCATTGAGGTGAACGGCACTAGCGCTACCGGTCGTTGGTATTTTTTTGGTATGTTCACTTACTATGAGAACCAGCAAACTCGTTGGCAAGCAGCCAGATATCATGAGGCTTATGAAAAAGTTGATGGCGTCTGGAAAATCAAACACCTGCAAGTTGTGCCACCCGTGATGAGTGCAAAATATGAGACCGGCTGGAAGAACGGCAAGTAGCGCATTTATGAAACTAGTGACTACGACTATGAAAATAGTGACTACGACGATGTCTCCAGCACTTCATCGACCATAAAAATATAACAGCGCATCATCCATTAACGGTCGCCAATTATTCCAATCATGGCCTGCACGAACCTCAAGGTACTTAAGCTCATACCCCTTGTTTCTCAGAATTGACCTGAACTTCCGATTGCTAGAAGTATTATCGTTAGGAGCACCCGTGGTCAAAAAAATCTTTAACGGTAACTTATCCAGCTTCTTGAATGCCGGTATCAAGCTCGCAATCGGATGAGTCGCCGGGGAATGCATGCCAACACCGGAAAAAAGATCCGACCCCATCAAACCAAAACACGCTGCGTTCAAACCACCAAAAGAAACGCCCAAAATGGTCCTACCGGAAGCCTGACGGCTAATAGGATACTTGCTTTCAATTTCTGGAATCAGCTCTCGCCGGAAAAATTCAAGATAGCGCTTGTTACACATAAACTGAGCGTTACGACGGTTATTGCTCAGATCATCAGGATCACGCGCATCAACAAAAACCGTCACAACAGGCTCGATGCGATCTGCCTTTATCAGCTTATTGAGTTGTCGGGGTAGCTTGCCGTTTTTAATATAGGATTGGCCATCGGTCACAAACAGCACGGGCAAATCTTTCTTGCCGGCAAGATCACTGGGGACATTGACGCGATATTGAAGGTCATAGCCCAGCACTTCGCTTGTGATTCTGATGTCGTCAGTCAAGATACCAGATGCGGCTTGCCCGGCCATTGTCGCGGTCATTGTCACGGCGAAAAGCATTGGCAATAACAGGGCTCTATCAAACTTCATATAGTCATCCAAAGTAGCTTCACCTTAACTCTCCGTTTTTTTGTCCGTTTTTCTTTGTCTGTTTTTCTTTCGCTGATTGTTCCAATTGCGCTTTCAATTCATGCTTGCAGCACTGAGAATATATTCATTAACTATTAAAACACTAAGGCAAACAGATATGTCAGATCCATTCGCGCTTTTAGACCAAACAGTTCTCGTCACCGGCGGCGGTAGCGGCATCGGATCTGAAATATCCCGCCAATTAGCCAGAGCCGGCGCAACGGTCGTGGTCCATTATCATCAGTCCGTAGAAAACGCCGAGCGGGTCGTGGACAGTATTCTGCAAGACGGTAATTTGGCCCTTGCCGTCCAAGCAAATTTATCCCTTGAAGATGAGACCCGAGCGCTGTTTGAAAAATTACAAAAGGATGGCTACGTGCTCGACGCACTGGTCAACAACGCTGCAAGAATGGATGTCTGTGATCTGCTGGATATGAGCCTTGATCAATGGCAAGCAATGAATGCAGCTAACATGGATAGCGCTTTTCTGACCACTCGATCATTTGCGGAGCAATTGGCCACGGCCACGGACAAAGCAACAATCGGTGCGATCGTCAATATCGCTTCAATTGAGGGGCTTGATCCGGCGCAAGGTCATAGTCATTACGCAGCGTCTAAGGCAGCGATGTTGATGTTCACCAAGGCAACAGCGCTAGAACTTGGACCTAAGGGCATCAGAGCAAATGCTGTATCACCGGGGCTAATTCAACGCGAAGGTATACGAGATCAATGGCCGGAGGGTGTCACACGATGGGAAGCCAAAGCACCGACAGGCAAGATGGGAAACCCAATGGATATCGCATACGCCGTGCAATACTTGCTGTCACCTGCGGCGGCATGGGTATCAGGGGAAAACCTAGTTGTGGATGGTGGCATGAGTGCTACCAGTCATTGGTAACCGTTACCTGCAAGCCCCAATCCGGTGACTGATCGATAATTCGGTAAACTGTCCCCGGAATAGGAATAATTAGGTAAACTGTCCTCGGAATTAAAAAAGATCTCACACAAACGGAGACGCGACCATTAGCCTGAACAGAACCCAATTACTCGCTATTTGCCTGCTCGCTACATTTATCATTTCTGGGCTTGTTACCACGATGGGGTTGATCATCCCCAGCGCTGCTTCACACTTCGATGTTGAAGTCACTGCAATGGCATCACAATTCACCTTTTTTACCGTCGCTGTTTTTGTTGGCTACATTCTTTCTTTTGTTATTTTCGACAAATTTTCTATCAAAAGCGTGCTCATCACAGCCTACATCACCTGTATTGCAGCAATATTACTGATTCACTTTACCCAAAACTTCACCATGCTGGCCGTATGGTTTGCCGTATTTGGTGTTTCAATCAGCCTGGTTGCTTGTGGCTCCAGCACTTTGATCACCCAAATATGGGAAGGTAAAGCGAGACAGACAGTCCTCGTTGCCCAGGACGCATTGTTTAACGGCGGCGGCGTTGTATTCTCAATGACAGCAACCTACTTTGTCGCGGGTGCGTTCCAGTTCAGCAGCACCTATCTTGTCGTTGCTGGCATTATCATCTGCACACTAGGACTGATCCTAACGGCAAATTTTGACCGAGAGATTATTTCAACCGGCTCGGCTGAAACGTCGGCTTCCGATCTTGTAAAAACAGAGCTTGTAAAAACAGAGTGGAATCTTGGCATCATTATGGTCGGTGTTAGCCTCATGTTTTTCATGCTGGCAAAAATCGCAATGTTTATCTGGGCACCACAGTTTGTGGAACAGAAGTTTCAAGTCGATGGCGCAGTATCCGGCGAATTCATGTCCAACGTTTTCTCCGCTGCCTTGATCGGTTCATTGGCCGGCACATGGCTCGCCTCGCGAATGAATGTGAAGTATTTGCTCTATATTTTTGTACTCGTTTCTACCGTTTCTGTTTGGTTACTGACAGCAACCGACGATATCGAAATGATGCTGTTGCTGGCCTTCGCTTATGGCATTTCAATATCCGCTACGTTCAATGCCTATATGGCTTATGCGCTCAGTTTTGTTGCTATCCCGACCCATCGGAACATTGCCTATATGTTGGTGATGTCCGCGCTCGGCTCGTCACTCGCGCCTGTTTCAAGCAGCATGGCGGTTGATTTGACCGGCGATATGGCGGATGCATTACTATTTTGTTTTGGCGTTTTAGTTCTGGTTGTCATGACATTAGGTGCCAGCGAATTCTTGAGTAAACAAGCGACTCAACCGGAAGCTGGTGATACAGCTGGAGCAGATAACAGATCGTGAGCCTGGAACATTTACCAAAACTAGATTTGAATAAACTGGCACCGAATGACAACCCAGACCCAACGCAATTCAAGATCATGGGTTATTCAGTCAGCTCCTGGCTCGAACAGATCGCTGACCTTGGTCCCGTTTTTCGCGCAAACCTTGATGGCAACGACAGTGTTGTTATCGCTTCCGCCGCCGCCAATTCCCAGGCATGGAAAACGCCACAGGATTGGGCATATCGCCCAACCGATGCCGGTACATTTTTTCGTAACCAGATGGGTGATGATCATATCTCTGCAATCGACGGGGAATCACATCGACGTTTGAGAAAGCTGGTGTTACCAGGTTTTGGTGCTGCGGCACTCAATAGAGACATTCAGGATGCGGCAGAAATCATCAGCCAGGGCTTTGCTGAACTGGACAACGAGTCGACCAATATCCACGAGACACTCTGTCGCGTGTTCGCGCGCTCGCTGACCAACACGCAGGTAAAAGTAAAAATAGACGACGAACTGCTAAGCGTGCTGAACCGATTCGAAGAGGAATTTATCTCCGGTTTACAGTTGTCACTCGCCGAACAGGCACAGTGGTTTGGGCGAGAAAAATATCAAAACCTTCGAACCAGATCTTTCGAATATTTCAACAGTGTGGCGCAGACTCGCAAAGCCGGGGAATACCAAGACGACTCCTTAGACATTGTGCTGAAGCGCAAACTGCCTGAGGGATCTGAACCACTAGCAGACTCAGAACTGGCAGAAGCGGTTTACCTGCTATCGCTGGCCGGGGTTGGCAATATCGCCAATCTACTTTGTCCTCTGATGTGGGCGATTCAGGGGACGCAGTGGGTACCTAGGTTGCAGCATGAACTCACAGGATTTACGCCGGACAAGCTGACCGGAATGAAAAATTTTCCCGTCATGCGCGCACTTATTTCTGAAGCCGAGCGGTGTTTTGCACCGGCCCAAATTGTACCCAAGCGCACAACAAGTGATATTGAATTCCTGGGTCATCATATCCCAGCCAACACGCTCATCATGCACCTGCACGTAATGTCACACTTTGAAGAATCGCGCTATCCCGACCCACTCGTTTTCAACCCGCAGCGATGGCTAGACAGTGATCTGGATAAGGCCAATGCCTTTGGCGGCGGCAAACATATGTGTCTTGGCATGGGTGTGACTCGAGTTTATATGCCTTTGACGCTGGCGCTGCTCTACTCGCAGTATGACTTAGCGCTAACAGGGCCACCTCTATCAGAATCACTTGAGCCCGGCTTTGAACCGGCACCTCGTTCAACCGTCATGCAGGGTAAGATCACTCGTCGCAGTTAGCTAGTGCTTGCTAACTATATCCTGCCCGTCACCAATTGCTCACACCGCGCAATAAAATTATCGACATCACTCGACTTTAAACCTTCCTCAGAATCGCTAATAATAAGATCAGCGTGTGCGCTGGAAGGTTCAACAAATTCAATATGCATCGGTGCAACCTGGGTGAAAAACTGCCGCTCAATATCTTCCGGCGTTCTGCCACGTTCGACGGTGTCGCGCTGGCTTCGTCGCGCATAACGTACATCTTCATCACAACCAACAAAGACACCATAGTCGACCCAACCTCTAACCTCACGAGAATTGAGTACTAAAATACCTTCGACAAATATCAGCGGTTTAGGCGCAAGCGTCTTAGTGTTTGGCGTTCGACTATGCGTAGTGAAGTCGTAGATTGGCGTCTCAATACTTTGCCCCTGTTTGAGCAAACTAATGTGTTCACTCATCAACTCAAAATCCAGTGTGTCGGGATGATCAAAGTTCACCAGCACTGGGTTACCCAAATTGGGTCGGTAGTAGTCGTCTTGATAGACGATTGTGCAACTGTCCTCGCCAATCGTGTTTCTGACCTTTTCAACCAAGGTGGTTTTCCCAGAACAACTGCCACCCGCAACCGCTATTACAACAGCACTCGCCAATTTATCGTCTCCTATCGAAATTTGTTTCAAAACAATTATCTATTATCGTCTGTACGGCAACAGGTTGCCAAGACGCCCGTCCACTAATTGCGGTAATATTGCTCCATGGCCAGCACCCCACAAAATCGAGAAGTATTTTCAGTTACCGACCTCAATCGCTCCGCGCGCAGATTGCTCGAGGGCGAGTTTCCAATGATTTTTGTCGAGGGTGAAATCTCCAACCTCGCAAAACCATCATCCGGGCACTGGTACTTCACCCTCAAGGACGAAAAAGCACAAATTCGATGTGCAATGTTTCGAAACCGAAATCAGGCCATTCGCTTTAACCCCACCAATGGCAACCAGATTGTCGTCCGTGGGAAAATTAGTCTTTACGAAGGTCGCGGTGAATTTCAGCTAATCGTCGAATTCATGGAAGAAGCGGGTGACGGCGCACTTCGGCGCGCGTTCGAAAAACTCAAGAACCAACTTGAAGCCGAAGGTTTGTTTGCCGAACAACACAAGCAGACAATACCGGCAATGCCAAAGCACATTGGCGTCATTACCTCACCTACGGGCGCAGCTGTCCGTGATGTCCTGCAAGTGCTTAACAGGCGTTTTCCAGGGATAGAGGTTTCTATCATTCCGGTCGCAGTGCAGGGCGAAGATTCGCCGCGACAGATAGTTGCCGCAATCGAAATGGCCAACCATTACTATCATTGGAGCCGGGCTGCTGAAAACAATAGCCAACCCATGGACCTGTTGTTGGTGACAAGAGGCGGCGGCTCTCTCGAAGATTTATGGTCGTTCAATACCGAGCCAGTCGCTCGTGCTATTTTTGCCAGTGAAATACCAATCATCAGTGCCGTCGGCCATGAAACAGATACG
>JBLHWY010000223.1:0-8029 GCA_047629195.1 Candidatus Azotimanducaceae bacterium | reverse complement strand
TGCATGGAACAACTCAGCGGGCATTTTTGGCATGCCCGCTTGATATCGCATTTGGCCTTTGCGTAACATGCGTATCAGCTCAATTCCCGCCAATGTGCGTCAAGCGCAAAAAAATTCATAAAACCCAACATTGTTTTGGTGATGCGTTTTATCAGCCGATGATCTAGCTCAATGATGTTGTTGAGGTACTTGTACTAGCGAAGTATGACCCGTTTAGATTCTTCCTTGTTGTACTGCCGAATAGCTGCTGTATAAGAGCCACTCTTATCGATGTTGATTAAACGGGGCCGCCTAGACTCGGCTTCCCGCACGAGCCAATAGCTTTTCTCAGAAAACGTAATACAGCGCGCTTATCGCGCTTTGCGGTGAGCAGGAAATCAATGGTTTCGTCCTGTTTATCCACCGCCCGGTAATAGTACTTTCACTGCCGCTTTACTTTGATATAGTTCGGCCAGCACCCCGGTCGTCGAGTCTCCATCGACCACAAGGTTTGCATTTCTTTTTACGGAATTCCTTCTCAAGTTGAGGCGCTTAATGGATTACCTATAGATGAATAGTACAGTGATCGACACTGATTCCTCGCTCCTGCAACATCTCTTCTATATCTCGGTAACTTAACGCATAGACTAAGTGCCAGCGAACGCTCTGCAAAATCAATTCTTGTTTGAAATGCCTGCCACTAAATGAGATCGTCGCTGTGTAATATAGGCTGTAAACCGTAAATGTACCAAATTCTTGAAAATTGCGACAGAACCGCTGGATCTCATGTAGGCCTGAAATTCATCATTGCACCATAACGTGGCACATCGCCATTATGTTAAATAACTCTCACGCATCGACAGGCACTTCAGCGGCCTGCTGCTCATCCATTTGCGGATCAGTTGTACACGCTGCCGACAACAATAATCGCTCAGCAGCATGATGTTCAAACGGCTCCACATCATCCATGTAGCTCAGGACCGTATCCACTCGCGTATGCCTCGATTGCGCAATTAGTTTCAACAGATCCGCTTTCTCTTGCCCGGCACTAGTTAGGAATCCACGACGCAAACTGTGCCGCGAATAATCCTCGAAACGTACCGACTCATCATGCAGTTGGTAGATCGCCTTTTTAATCAACTCTGCCACCGCCAGATCACCTAGGCGTTTGTCACTGATCACATCACCCCGATAGCAACGTCTAAACGCCGCCCCCTCTCGAATCTTCGCCACCTTAAGCCATGCCTGTAAAGCGGCTACTGGGCAATAGGGAGAATCAGTCTGCGCCAGAATCGGGATCACCTGCCCTTTCCCCTCTTGGTCCCCCTTGGAGAACCGGATGGTCAACAGGTGCCTACGCTCATGTGCTTCCATATGGTGAACGTTAATCCCCACCAACTCTGAAAGACGCAAGGCGCCTGCAAACCCATACAACAACAATGCTCGATCGAGTAGCCCTCGACGCGTGGATAGCTTCAGGGTGTCCACCATGCGCTTGAGCAGCGCATCGACCGCCGGCGCCTTCTGATTTTTGACCCAGCCCTCTTTGGCGCAGCCCCCACATGACCTCCTGAAAGCCAACGTGTTGTGGGGTGAAGGCAGGCACTGCCCAAGGTGCATCAATCGAATAGCGGTCAACCGGTGCTCCAGTGTGGCCACCGCCCTGCCCGCATCGGTCCGGTCTGCAATAAACATCGCCACGGTCTCAGGCTCTGCCGGTAAGGCGACCAACGTCATCGATGCGCACATTCATCGAATTGACGCCACGCGCTCTCATGGGTGCGCCACAGTTCTTGTCGCCGCTGCGAGAGTTTGCGACAGAACCACTTTGTTTAGTCGATTCATTCCTTGTGGCGTTCGAGAATCTGTTCATCTTAGTGATGGATTAATGGAATACGAATCCGATATTCAACCCTAAAAATCCACGGCGATACTCGTGTACAAAGTACTGTGGTTTTCGGTTTGACCCATTTGCTAGGAATCAAACTGATGCCACGTATCAAGGATATTAATTCACTGGTGTTCTTCAAACCCGATGGTCGTTTAAATTATTACCACGTCGACTCATTATTTTCTGACAGTATTAATTTCAATTTAATTCATCAAAACTATCGGGAGATGCTTCGAGTGGTCATTTCCATTAAGCTTGGCAAAGTCACTGCATTGACCATCATTCGACCGTTGAGTTCTGAAGGTATCCGAGGTAGTTTGTTCTTGGCCTTTCGGGAATTAGGCCGCGTTGTTCGTGCGCAGTTCTTACTGGAATACATTCAGGGTATTGAGATGCGAGAGACTGTGCATGCCGCAACGTGCAAGAGTGAAGAATTCAATAATTTCTTGCAATGGGTTTTCTTTTATAACAACGGGATGATTCAGGAAAATCTGCAACACGAGCAGGCAAAGCTGGTGAAGTACAACCACCTAGTAGCCAATTTGATCTTTTAGCACAACGTCAACGCCATGAGTAAAGTAGTGAAGCGGCTGAAGCACGAAGGAGTTGGGATAAACGAGGATCTACTGCCCAGTCTGTCTCCTTATCGAAGCAGCCATATCAATTTACTGGGGACTTACCAAGTACAGACGAATAAACGGGCTAAATCACAGCAATTTAAACTCTAAGGACGTATTTTCAAAAGCAAAATATAAAATATATTTTCATAACAATATCTGACACTTAATCAAGTTAAGTGTCTGCTTTTACCGAATCTTGGCCGTACCTCTAAGAGGCGTATTCATAGATTACAACTCTTGGCTCATCAAGGAAGGATAAATTATCTATTTTATCTGGCAAACGTCCTTCGATATATGGGTGTCCTGAGACACGATCATTAGCTCGCTAATTGGCATTCTATTTGCAAAATAATTCTTAAATGAAGTACACAAACAAAATCTGCGTCGTTGGTGACCGCAGAAAGCAATGGAGCATGCAACATGAAAACTAATACTTTTGTGGCTTGGCCGCACTTGTTGGTTTGTAATGAGATTCTGAGATAATGGCTCTAGATATGCTGCTGAAAGATGTTTCAAGTGTGAATCACAAGAATACTAACCCGCAAAGAAAGTTATCATTTTGTTTTATCAGTGAGACAAGTAGAGCAGATAAACCTCTTCTTGATCCATCGGTCAGGTATCGCTGTTATCACCCTGCTGAATATTTATTAAGCAAGGGGCATTCATGTACCGTTGTATCCGCTGAACACTTTTACACATCCCCTGTCCTGAATCATGACGTTTACGTTTTCCATCGACCTAATGCAGGTCGTACTGGATTCAAAGAAATTGTAAATTATTTGTCGCGCCAGGGGACATCATTAATTGCCGATTATGACGATTTGATATTCGGCGATTCTGCCATAGCGCTGGGTTCATCTGCAGTAAAGAATGGGACACTCAATCCTAAAACGGCAGTAGATGTGTTTCGTAATAACCTACAGGCAATGTTGATGTTTGACAAAGTTACGGTTTCAACCGTTCCTTTGTCAGAATATGTCAGGGAATACAACCCGAGAGCCAGCACCCATGTGGTGCCCAATTTCATCCCTTCAAGTGTTCTTAACCTTCATCGTGATCTGAAAACGGCCAACCGTAAAAGACCCAGAACAACAATAGGATACTTTGCTGGCACAAAGAGCCATGACAAAGATTTACCCGTGGTGGAATCTGTACTGCATCGTGTTCTATCTGAAAACCCGAATTTCCAACTGTTTGTTGTTGGTCCAGTTCTGTTGCCTAAGAGTCTTACCAGCTTGCCGAATGTTGCTGTGACATCGGTGGTCAACTACTTGAGGTTGCCTGGACTCATGTCGACATGCTCTACAGTAATTGCTCCCTTGGAAGACAGTTCATTTAATAGCTGTAAATCCCGCGTCAAGTTTTTAGAGGCAGCACTTGCAGGCTGCAGGTTGGTAGCCAGCCCCATACCTGATATGACGGGGTTTGGAGATGGAGCAATCGCACTGGCAAATTCATTAGATGATTGGTATTTCCATCTTTCGAATCCGCTAAGTCAGACATGCCAGAAAAAGTTGGCGAATGATAACTTAGAAATCCTACATCCAGTTTCAAACGGTTCTTTTATAGAGCCAATACCTGCGAGTTTTGTTTATGAAAGTGCTGATCTATGTCGAACCTCATCCTGTTCGTGACATTAAACATTTCTCTGCTGTCGCAAGAGGGTTTCTTCCTCTGTTGTCTTCGGCTAGTGGCGCAGATGTAAGACTGTTCGCCAATGGAGATACATTGGAGGGACTGTCAGAGTCACTTACAACTGAGGCTCGAGATAGGGTTATTTGGCCCACTAAAATAGAAAGCGCAATGATCAAGCGGTGCTTGGATGTGTGGCAGAACAGTGGTATTCCGATGTGGTCAGACCTTATGGCAGGGCAAGGAGCGATAAGTGATTTTTACCACGAAATTTTACATCGACTTTGGAATATATTTCCATTTGATGTGATTATCCATTGGGGAGAAAATGGTGCGGTAGGCAAATTTGCGGCTGAGTATGATGTCGTCAAGATAGCGATGGAGCTCGGTTGTACAAGAAAACCGTATCTTGGTTCCATCGTAATGGACCCTTACGGAAGTAACGGATCAGGACTTATCGCCAAATTGAGTACAAAAGATCTTGTAGAGGTTGTTGGAGATGAATCGATCACACGCGAAATGGCACTCTTCGCGTTTTCAAATGATCTGGAAACCAGAGGCTATAGCGAGCAGTTCACGCAGGTACCGCCACTTCTCAATGAGAAGTTCAGAGACGGTAAATTAGTTTTTCTCCCTCTACAACTATTCGATGATGCAAACCTGCTGAAGTTTTCAAAATACGATAGCTTGACTGAAGTTGTGCTTGATGTGGTGCCGAGGCTTGCGCAGAAAGGATATACCGTTATCGTCAAACAACATCCTGACTCAATACACCGTAAAGGTGCTGAACTGGCAAATGCTCTTGCAAGGGATGCACTGAGTTCTTGGTCAAGCAACGTGATATGGGATGAATCTGTGTCTCGGATGTCGAACAGTCGCCTTTTTTCGATGTCAGAGTTTGTTGTCACTGTTAATAGTTCAGTCGGATTTGAGGCGCTTTACTACGATAAGCCAGTCGTTGTCCTTGGTGAGGCTGTGTATAAACCAGAAGCTTTGTTTCCTACTATCAGTGATATGCTCGAGGGTAAATTTGATAAGAAAACATATCTTGCAAATGTCGAGGCTTTGCGCACGTTTCTCTTGGGTAGTTATCTTATCCCAGACACAATATTTAAAAACCCACAAAACTTTATAGATCAAATTGCTCTCGTTGTTCGTGCGTCACGGTTGTACAGTGATCAACCTGCAAAGTATGCGCAGTGCATCTTTAATAGGTCTATCCACCCCCGACTGGAAAAAGCGGAGTCGATGGTTAGAAGCGGCATAACTAATCCCGTAAACTTTCAGTTCAAAAGTTACCCTATTTCGCCAGTAGCGCCGGGAGAAGCGTCTCAAAACTATAGTGTGCTTCAAAAGGAAGTCATAGCACTGCATTCGGTCGTACAAGGGCTTGTTTTAAAGTCACATAAGGACAGCGTAGAAAAATTTACTCTCTGGATAGAAAGTATTTGGAATGTCAGTGATACTCGCGCCACCCTACTTTCAACTAGTGGCCTTCTGAGCCCTGATTACTATGCTGCTTGCAATCCTGATGTTGTAACTGCCGCAATTGACCCATTGGAGCATTATTGCAATCAGGGGATACTGGAAGCACGATCCCCCAGAGAAGAAATTATTGGCTACAACGCAGATAGTCTCTTGACTCGGATTTTAGAGGTAGCAGCCACAATCTATACGAATAGAGCAAAGCATCAAATATCGAATGAGGCCCTGACGCATCGCGCAATGCAACTCACTATGATTCAGGAAAAACTTGAAAACACTGAAAATCGTGTCGTTGTTGTTGCACATATGTATTACTCCAATCTTGTTCCTGAGCTCTTGGTTCATCTCGCTAATATTCCAGAAAAGTTTGACTTAATAGTGACAACACCGGACTGGGGCTTTGAAGGGATTGTCAAAACGGTGACCGCATCTTTTCCTGAAGCTGTTTTTTACCATGCCACCAATCGAGGCCGAGATATAGCGCCATTCCTAGACATATTGCCATTATTGCTTTCAATTGGGTACGACGTAGCATTGAAAATTCAGACTAAAAATGGCTACTATCAAGCAGGCCGCCTCGACTCAGAATTGGGTAGAGCGTGGAGAGAGCAAACCTACGAAGCGTTGCTGGGTACGCCAGGGCGTGTAGATAAAATTCTTAAATCATTTAGTAATGATGAAAATTTAAATTTGGTCGGTGCTGAGCCCTATTTACAGCCCCTTGGTCGATACCCTTATCACGATAATGGCAGTCTTGCACTATCAGTTATGGGTCCTCTTGATACTAATAGTGGAGATTTCTTTGCGGGTACCATGTTTTGGTTTAAGCCCGAGTGTTTCAGGTGTTTTATAGGGCTAGATCTACGTGATTTTTTACCAGAATCTGGTGACAACGACGGTGCGTTAGCGCATCTTTTCGAACGAATGTTTGGACATGCAGGCACAGTGTCTAATGGCACACTGGCGACAGCGCCGACTCAAGTAGATAAAGAAGTCGTACTTGCCCCTGAAGGAAATGCTACTTCAATACATGATTACTTGGTAAGTCATAGGGATTCACATTTAGCGAGAAAATTATCCCAAACGGAATTAGCAAGTAGTGCGTTGTTCTGGTGATAAGCATCAGCTTATATAGTAGGTCATTGCTGTACTGGGCAGATATTACCAAACCGAATAAATTTTGAGGTGGCACGACGTTGTTTCAAGAAATTGTAAAAGCGTTTGCCAAAGAAGAGCAGTTGCAAGGCTGGAATATCAAGAAGACTAATTGAAGTACTCTTTCATAGCGGCATAAGCTGATAAGGAAGAGTATCAATATCAAGTCTATGATGCGGTTACTCTGTCCACGATACACACAAAAAACGCAAATCATGATAAAAAATAAAGCTCAAGATATGAAGCGTTACCTGAGCCCAGATCTCAACTACGTGTTGGAATTCGGTGCGCTCGCATCACCCCTGTTTGAAACCCACTCAAAAGCACTGTATTGCGACCATCTCGAAAGGGACGAACTTTTGCTCAAGTACAGCGCTCATTCGGAAGACTTTAAAAAAAACATAGTCAATACCGATTTTGTTTGGTCAGGTGGAAAAGACTTAGAAGTGTTTGAAGGCGTTGTTGGAAAAATCGAAATAATGGGAGCCTCCCATCTTATTGAACACGTTCCTGATTTGATAGGATGGCTTCAGAGGTTGCAGGTGCTGGCAGCAGACAACTGCGTATTGAGTCTGGCAGTCCCAATCAAAACAAACACTTTTGATTACTACAGGCCAACCAGTACTCTAGGTGATTTTCTAGATGCTTATGTAAATGAGGCTAAAAGACCGAGTCTTCGACATGTCGTGGACCAACGCAGATACGCCGTTCGCTACAGGGGTGAAAACGCCTGGCATCATCAAACAGAAGCGAAAAACCTAGTACCTGTATTCCCTGATGTTTCAAGTTGGAAGAGTATCTACGAAGATTACCTTGAGGGAAACTACGTTGACTCGCATTGCTGGGTATTTACCTGCGATAGTTTTGTTGAAAACCTAAAAGACTTCCAAGAGCTTGGATTGATCGATTGGATAATCGTGAACGAGCCTAACGCCTGGGGATCAGAATTTGTGGTTCATTTAAATCGAGGATGAGAAATTGTTCTTCGTGAGCACTTTTTAGAGGCATCTATGGAGGTCAGCAAAACGCCTGGCCTGTTAGGCAGTGGATCATCAGATAGACGTGTTGGTGTAGCCTAGGCGTCTGGGAAACAATAAACTCGGAAGTCATACTTGTTAGGCTTTGATATTCTAGTTTGTGTGAACGACGAAGTACAGATAGGAATGGAGGCTTGCGCATCAGCACACCACTGGGTTCGGGAACTGCAAAAACGTGGCTACGTCGTTAGGCTAATCGCTGCTCAGTTCGTAAAACCTTTTGTAAAAAG
>JBLHWY010000222.1:0-8033 GCA_047629195.1 Candidatus Azotimanducaceae bacterium | reverse complement strand
TACAGAACCTCCCAGGTATCGGGCGGTCCACCGCCGGCGCCATCATGGCCTTGGCTTTTAGGCTACCGGCAACCATTCTCGATGGCAACGTCAAACGCGTGCTTGCCAGATGTTACGCCGTAGACGGATGGCCTGGCCAGACACAGGTCAGTAACAAGCTCTGGGCTATCGCTGAAGAATTGAGCCCCGACGCGCGTATCGCAGACTATACTCAGGCGATTATGGACATAGGTGCCACACTCTGCACGAGGTCCAAACCAAAATGTGAAATATGTCCATTTAGCAGCGAATGTATCGCGTACCGCGACGACAGGATAAAAGAATTACCTGGTAAAAAGCCCAAAAAAGCTATGCCGATTAGAAGCACCCAAATGCTCGTCGTTTCGAACCCGGATGGCGAACTACTTCTACAACGACGACCAAGCCAGGGGCTCTGGGGCGGACTATGGAGCTTCCCTGAATGCGACGAACAAGGGGTGCAACTTCGACTTGAAGGACTACAAATCTTGGAAAAACAAATTTCAAAAATCGAACACCAAACGCCTTTTCGGCACACATTTACCCACTTCCATTTAGATATCACGCCTGTTCACGTAGAATTACACTCAAGTCAGCACATCATCGGTGAATCTGACAAAACGCTCTGGTATCGATCAGAGACATCAAAAGATATAGGTCTCACGGGACCCGTAACAAAAATACTTAAATTGCGCAAAAGCGCTTAGAAGGACTCAATTTCAACATGACGCGAATGGTTTTCTGCCAACGACTGAAGCAAGAACTACCCGGACTTGACGCCCCGCCCTTCCCAGGTGCAAAGGGAGTTGAGGTATTTGAGCATGTTTCTGTCAAAGCTTGGCAAGAGTGGCAAAATATGCAGACTATGTTGATCAATGAGAAACAACTCAACATGATGGATAAAGAGTCCAGAAAATATCTTAATAATCAAAGAGATAAGTTCCTCTCAGGCGAAGAAACAGATCAAGCAGAAGGCTATATAGCGCCAGAAAGCGAATAAAGAAATGCCAGCATGATTAACAAGTGCAAGCGCATCTTGACTACGCCCGCATCCTTCTGTTTAATAGCGCCCTCGTTGACCTAGAGATGTTCATCTCAACGCTCTAACAAGAGCAGGGAAAGCGAAGATCAGCACGATTTGCACTATTACCGTTTCGTAATAAGGCCGGATAGCTCAGTCGGTAGAGCAGGGGATTGAAAATCCCCGTGTCGGTGGTTCGATTCCACCTCCGGCCACCATTTTGAGCTTCGCGCAAAATGGAGAGATAGCCCAGCACACTCAGCGGCAGCCTTTTCATCGGTCCGACGTCTCGGTTGTGAAAATGCGAGAGCCCTTCCAAGTACGGATATCTTTCAGCAAGAACCAACTCGCAGTTCCTGCGGAATTAACAGAATCCACGATATTCACCAATTGTTAAGACAGGTGTGAAAAGTCGTAATTATCCGATGGTCCACCGTCGAGGCCACGTAACCTGTGGTTAGGGAAAATTGAAGCGTCGTACGGAATCTCTGCATAGTTGAATGATGCAAATACTACGGATACTGCGGTATTTTCTGTTGAAGATTGTTCTGTGGTCTCGAATTATTGGAGCTGACACAAAATACTGCGGTATCGCTGGTATCGGAATAGTCTTCTAAGTGATCACCTCTGCCCCACCTCTAAATCTCCTAAGTGATCAACCTAACAGCCTATAAGACTCCAGATCAGTACATTACAGTCATTGACCATCTAAAGGATCACGGCGTCACGGTGTCTTAAATTTGAATGATCATCAGCAACGACCATACATGACCCTTCTTCGGAAAATGTGGTTTACAATTACTATTCTCCTTTCGGTCCGAGTTTTCTGAGCTATCGGCCAGTTGCGATCTTTCTATTTGCTTGATTCCAGACCTAATTGCGGGCAATGTGAAGGTAAGGAATTCTAAGAAACGACGATGGATCGACCGTTCTCTGCATATCAAGGCGATGAACCTTTTGTATTTGTGTGTTATTCGCACGCTGATGCGGCTGTCGTGTATCCTGAAATCGGCTGGCTTAATGAACAGGCCGTTAACGTCTGGTACGACGAGGGTATTTCTGCGGGAAGGAATTGGCGTGCTCAGATTGGTGATTCGCTACTTAACGCTATCGCTGTAGTTTTTTACATTTCCGAGAATTCACTCACGTCGGATCACTGTAATCGAGAGATAAACCTTGCGTTGGATGAAGGTCTCACAATCGTTCCTATTTATCTTGAAGACGTCGAACTAACCTCTGATCTAAAAGTCGGCCTGAGTCGAGTGCAGGCCTTGCATCAAGGCCAGGAAGAAAACTATCAGCAACACCTGCTGGAAGCGGTCGGGTATACAGCCGCTCGGCAAACGCTTGCGGAACCAGTTATTCAATCTGCTGTTTTAAAACGGCATAACTCCATCGCTGTTCTCCCATTCGTTAATATGAGTTCTGATCCAGAGCAGGAATATTTTTCTGACGGCATCACAGAGGAAATCCTCAATTCGCTAGCAGGTGTCAAAGAACTAAAGGTCGCCGGCCGCACGTCTTCTTTTGCGTTCAAGGGACAAAACGATGATTTGCGCCGAATAGGAGATACGCTTGGGGTTGAGCATATTTTGGAAGGATCAGTCCGGAAGTCTGGAAAAACGATTAGAATCAAAGCTGAGCTTATTCAGGTTGAAGACGGCTTTCACCTTTGGTCTGAAACTTACGACCGTGAGCTTACGGATGTTTTTGCAATACAGGATGAGATTGCTGCGGAAATACTAAGGCAACTTAAGGCGGAGTTGCTCGATGAAAAATTAACGACTAGAGAAACGCAGGCCACTGACCCGGTAGTCTATCAAGATTTTTTGCTGGCGAAACAACTGATATACCGCCGAACACGTCCTGATATCGAATCTGCAGTAGAGCTGCTGGATAAAGCCATTCTGCTGGACCCAACCTTTGCACCTACCTACGCACAAAGGGGTATTGCGACCTTGCTTTTGTCTTCTCCCTACAGCAAGACTCCTGCAGCGATCTCACACAGTAAGGGTAAACGTTTTATCGATATGGCGCTGAAGCTGGATCCGGAGCTGCCCGAGGCCTGGGCAGGGCTTGGCTTATACCACAGGGGGCGATTTGATTATTTGGCGTCTATTAACGCGTTGAAGAAATCATTAATGCTCAATCCGAATGACATCAACGCCAGTTTCTGGCTTGCCGATTCATTTGGAAGTGCTGGAAATGAGGTCGGCAGGTTGAGCATAATAGAAGATATAGCCGAGCGTGATCCCTTATATCCACCATTGTTGGGTAGTGCGGTCACGAGCTTCTTGGGCTTTGGTCAATACGAGAAAGCACAACAATTTATCGATAGGGTACGTCGTTTTGATCCAGCCAATACGAAATTACTTGTGGCCGAAGCTAATTTGCATTTTAGACAAAAAGACTATGCCGAAGGTCTACGTAAAGCAGCGAAAGCCTATCAATCGATGCCGACAGAACCGTCCCCCGGGGTGTATAGCTTTGGGCTCGCCGTGACAATGCAGGCTGAAAAATTGGTTGATGAATGCATTGGAGATGACCTTCGAATTGATACTTTAGAGATGTTAGGGCGTCACGAAGAGGCGTATAAACTTGCGGACGAGCTGGCAGAAGATGGTGACCCAAATAAACTTTTTTGGCTTTTAAACGTAAGGGGGCACTACCATGACACGGTGGCTTATCTTGATAAAGGCTGGCCAAGTCTGGCGACTTTCGCGACAGATAGCCATAACGATTTAATTCTTGATTACGGCGTTGATGTTTTTGTCAACCTTGCACTTGCATTTCGAGAAACCGGAGATAAAGCACGTTTAAGCGAGTCGCTTTCTCTAATAGAAAACGGACTAGCGTTCCTCTCATCCGAAGGATCTTTTTGCAAAGGTGAATTGTTAGTGATGGAGGCAAGCTACTTGGCACTAATAGGTGAAAGTGATCAAGCGGTAACCAAGCTAGAAGCTGCATACTTGTTAGATGCGGATCCATACGAACGCATCGCCAAGAGTATTCCCGTATTAGGGTTCATCGAAGACGACCCGCGATTCAAGTCACTTGAATCAACGTTGATCAAAAAGATGAATGGAGAGAGGGGAAAACTGGGCCTGTCTCCCCGAGATCCTTACGCAGAATTCTGGCAATAGGCACATTCTGTTGTTCGTGGTGATCACACAACAAGAGTTTGCATTTCGTCTCCTTCGGGTTAATTGCGGCGTTTTCTTGCCAGCCAACACCAATGATCATCTGTCCGCTATACCGACTCTAGCCGCGTTTTCACTAAGGCTCATTGATAGTACATTCCAGCAAATTAACCTGTCCCTCGCAAATATTGATCTAGACAAATTCAAGCAGCTGCTCGCCACTCATATCGATGGTGGAGCCCACCTACTTTTGGCAGTTCCACTAAACGGTCTGATATCGAAGCCTGATTAGTGACCTGGCGATCAGTTGGCGACTCCTTTTTGATGCCCAAGTGAGTCCGGTCATTATTGTAGTAATCAAAATATCCACGAAGAATCTTTTTCAGATGACGCTCGTTCCAAACAATAATGTGATCTGTACATTCCCGTGGGATGGGGCCGCCTAGGTACTTCCATTTAGTCGTTCAACATAAGCATTCTGCCATGGGCTACGATATGCAGTTAAAACCTCCTCTATTCCCATGGACCTGACGCGGCCCTGAAAGAGTTTGCCAAAAATCTTGTCCCTATCTCGCAGTAAATATTTTGGTGCTGCGCCTCGGCGGCCCCATCCCATGGGAAAGCTTCAGTAACTTGTTGGGCAGTCCATTGCGCTGTTGGATTCGTTGTAACATTGAAATGAATCACTTTTCTCCGATCATGACTCAGCACAATAAACACAAACAACATCTTGAAACGAATCGTCGGCACAACCAAAAAATCGACCGCTACCATATCTGCCATGTGATTCTTAATAAAGGTCTTCCTGGTTTGTGATGGTGGTATTGGACTATTTCGACGAATGATCCCGGACACCGATCGCTCTGATATCTCCATGCCCAGTTTCAGCAACTCGCCATGTATCCTCGGCGCGCCCCACAATGGATTGGCTAAAGATAATTTCAACACGAGAGACCTTACATCCGCATCTAATCTCGGCCTTCCTGGTTCACCTCCCCTGGACTTATGTCGCCAATAAAGCCTGAAAGCTTTTCTATGCCAACTGATCACCGTTTCAGGTTGAACAATGACTAATGAAACTCGCCAACTGGGCCAAATATTGGAAAGCACCCTCCAGAAAATCCTGTCACGTTCTTTGATGTGAGGTCGATTCTGATTTCTCTTCAATACAATTATCTGTTGGCGCAGGGCAAGATTCTCAGCAGTCAGATA
Source organism: Candidatus Azotimanducaceae bacterium (assembly GCA_047629195.1). Taxonomy (GTDB): domain Bacteria; phylum Pseudomonadota; class Gammaproteobacteria; order Pseudomonadales; family Azotimanducaceae; genus UBA4582. The sequence continues at coordinate 2,642 of JBLHWY010000222.1, read as the reverse complement.
TGCGACGACATCAAGCTTGCCTGCAAGCCAATTGTGGAATATTTGGATGAAACACAACATCACCAAACACTAATCTGAAAATGTCTGAAAGGCAATGGGGGCAATGCTTACGAGTATTTGCGAAGGACAGTGTCCAGTAATGGACTTTCCAGTAATGGACTTGGCGAGAACGAAATTGAGAGACAGTAGATATACCGCGAGATGGTGGCGCAATCACTTGCTGCCTCAACACTGGACTGGTGCTTGGCACGGAGGCCTTCCATGATCGGCCTAAAGCGCTTCGCAGCTGACGACGTCCCAATAAACGTCAGTCGCCGTCAATTGTTAACCGGACTTGGCACCAGGTCCTAACCCCTAAGATTACCTCTAATATTAATATTTTCTACACCATAAGTTAATCACGGTAAGCGAAGATACTCGTCCATGATATTTGCAGATACCTTATTTCGTCGGATCCATCTGTGGGATGAAGACCTGTTCCTACGCATCAGCAAATCGACGATAAATCGAAAAACACTACTGCTGATGGCGAGATTGATCTCAAGAAGCGCAGACGGTTGGGGCTACTTTATTGTACCTATGATTCTTTGGCTCATGAATATGTCTCTGTCGGGTCAACTCATTACATTGCTGGTTGTAGCACTCACGCTGGAGAGGACGATCTATGTCTTGGCCAAGAACAGCTTCAAGCGAAAACGCCCAGCCAATATCGTCCCGGGTTATAAAAGCCATATCATGGCTTCGGACGAGTTTAGTTTCCCCTCGGGTCATACATCTGCAGCATATCTATTCATCACGCTCTTAGTCCTTATATATGGGCCTGCCATGATCGTGCTCTATTTTTGGGCTTTCTCAGTCGCCTGCTCCAGAGTCTTACTGGGCGTTCACTTCCCAACGGATACGCTGATCGGCGCAACACTAGGTAGCAGCACCGCAATGCTCGTTTTTGAGATCGCACAGTTATGATGAAAATTCTTTATGGCGTTCAAGGCACAGGTAATGGACACATTTCCCGTTCAATATCGATGGCACGTGCCTTCGAAGATTACTCGGACCTAGATGTCACCTGGCTCTACTCCGGATGCCCGCGCGATGAATTACTCGGTGTAGGTGACCACTACCTGTGGCGACGAGGTATGACCTTTGCATCCGAAGCGGGAAAAATCAATTTGTTGAAAACAGTCACCACTAACAATCTCGCGCAGTTTCTTAGAGAAGTTCATGATCTGGATCTTTCATCCTTTGATCTTGTTATCAGTGATTATGAGCCGGTCATCGCTTGGGCAGCTAAATCTCAGGGTATACCGACCTTAGGTATCGGCCATCAATATGCCTTCATGCACGATGTGCCTATCAAGGGAGGCAATCCTATCAGTAAATTGTTGCTACATAAGTTTGCACCGGTTTCAAGAGGACTGGGTTTGCATTGGCATCATTTCAATCAGCCCGTATTGCCCCCTATTGCTGACCTTGATGGTCATGCCTGCCATTCGATTGTGCCGAAAAAAATTGTTGTCTACCTGCCGTTTGAGGATCAACAAGCAATCATTCAACTACTAAAGCGAATACCAGAAGCAAATTTTTATCTCTATGGCCCTGGACTCAGCCATGACGACAAACTCGGTCATGTGCATACACGGCCGATTTCTAGAAGTAGGTTCAAACATGATTTGACGACCGCCGAGGGCGTGATGTGCAACGCCGGATTCGAACTGCCCAGTGAATGCTTGCTGATGGGGACCCGCATTTTAACGAAGCCTCTTATCGGTCAGATTGAGCAAATCTCCAATGCTGAAGCCTTAGAGGTACTCAACTACGGACGCGTCCTGAATCGATGGACAATAGGAGGCATCAAAGAATGGCTTTCAGACCAGGATAATGTTCGCGTCACCTACCCTGCTGTTCACACAAGACTAGCGCAATGGATCGCTGCGGGACAACCCGAGAGTATTGCTGAACTCGCTGAACAGCTGTGGTCGGAGGTAAAAGTTGAACGTAATGTTCATCGGCAACAAATCAGGGTTAACAAGTGGTCGGGATTGATTGATCAATGTCTGTAACGGTTTTCGAAGTAACTAATGGACAGCCACTAATCAAAATAAGACGAGAAGCATTCACCCAACATCCATATAGAAATATCGCAGGCAATCAAACTATCCGATCATAAGACCAGATCGAAAGGTCAATGCTCTAAGGAGGCAACTAATACCAAGCGTTGTAATCGATTCTATAAGGCGCGCGTAGGAAAGGTCCTAATCCAACACAGACCAATCTCCTTCGCTGACTCTTTAAGTGCGGTAGCTGAGCCATGGGCACGTTGCCACCGTCCTGGTGTTGGCACGCATTGTCTGATCCAGCGTTTGGCGTTCGGTGCATTGGCTTGTGTGAGTGCAACCTGTGCGGCATGACTGACGGGGCTTTTTGATTGCTGTGCAAGCGCTGTCCATCGGGCCAGTTCAATGTGTTCTTCCATCGATCAACAATTTCCTCATCAGACCATCTTGATACCGCTTTTGGCTCGACTTCCAACACGACGTGGTAGTGATTAGACATCACGGCATAGCCATAGAGCTTTACTGCGAACAGCTGCGCCAACGCCAAAATGCGATCTTCCAGCCATTGCCTACGATGATCAAAATCAA
>JBLHWY010000221.1:0-8177 GCA_047629195.1 Candidatus Azotimanducaceae bacterium | reverse complement strand
TTGAATTATGTGCCAGGGAATCCCAGCAATGGCGAGGCGAGCTCTTCTTGGCACAATAGCATTCCTTGCATCTGCGTCTAATCCCTACAACCTAATCAATAAAGATAGCCCATGGCCCCAAATCCCCCAAACATTTCTCAATAACGTGGTCTGTCCCCTATATCCATATCCTTGATCGTCTGAGGGTTCGCGCTAATGTTGAATTTCTTTTACCTAAGTAGTGAAGAAGCAGCAAAAGCCAGGCAGCAGGATTAATCTAACCCTTTTTTTAGGATCATAAATTGAAGCTTATTCCGGTAAATAGCATTATCGGCGCTTAGGTTTTTATTATTCTGAGTTAGATATCTTTAGTTATGATTTTTTTCATAAAAAATACGTAATAAGCTGGGATAAATTTCATGAGTAATATTTTTGAATGTGAGCACGTAAGCGAGAAATTTCTAGGTTCGGTTAAGGTTGAGGCAACGGAGAAAGAAAAGTTTATTGTCCAATACAGGTCGGCATTTGAGGAAACAAAAGGCGTTACTGGGGTGGTTTATATTCTGAAAACAGAAAGACCTATACCGAGAATGAAAGGTGAAAGTGAAGTTTTATATATCGGTGAAACGAAGCACGATGTTTGGAGTAGGTATTCTGCCGAAGAAGATGCCAATGAATTTTGGTCTGTATATAGACATGCCTTAGATAATTATGGCGCTATTTATGTAGATGTTTACCAAACATCCAACAATAAGGTATCTGAAAAAACATTCCTGCAGCAGTACTATCAATCGCACCTAGAGCTTCCTCCAATAAATAGAAAGGGTTAGGTCAGGTAACTTGCGACGTAATCACGACGTAATCAAAGGTAATCAAAGGGCGCAGAGTACTTTGATCTTCGTCTAACAAAAAACCCGATCACTCTTGAGTGGTCGGGTTTTTATTTGCTCCAGAGAATGCCTTTGCAGTGGCAGTAGAAGAGCAGCAATAAATGCATAGTGCTAAAGCACAAAGCGAGTCAAGCAAGGGTTTCGGTTGACGTTACTACTATTACTCAAAGTCTGCTGAAAACAAGTTGCCATAGTCCGCATCGACGTCAGACCGACACTATTAGTAAAGCCTAGACTTTTCTCGCGATTTAATTAGAATAGAAGATGTCCCACGAAATTTAAGGATTTATAGGGTAGTAATTTGCGGTAACCTCCAGTTGGTAAGTAACTTCAACTGTGGACAACTTGGTTGACCTTTTAGGTCATAAGGCGACCTAAGGTACATTAAATCTATAAATAGAGGATTACCTCAATCTGATGCCTTCATCGCTTTCATGGATTGATTTCGACAGCGAGGCACAACAGCGTGCCCAGCGCATTTTAACGCTGTTTAAAGAACGGGATACGCGTGATGAATTGGGTTTCGGCCCTATACGTGATGCTATATCTGATAGTCTATTTCCTGGCACAAGCACCATTCATACGCGTCTGCGCTACATGCTGTTTATTCCCTGGGCTTACATCTCGTTGGAAGCAAAGGGGGTATCCTCGAAAAAAATCAGTAAACGTGCGCGAACAGCTCAACTTCAGCAAGCAGCCGCTCTCAAAGAGAACGCGCCTGGAGAAAATGGTGTTATAGGCGGCGATATAGGCGATAAACTTAAAACCCTTCCTAGTGCGATCTATTGGGCCGGCTTGGGCCGCTGGGGTCTTCGTGTGTATCCCGGGACGGAAGGACAATATCACCGGGCACTGGATGATGTTTATCGCCGCCGCAAGAAGAGCGCTGGCAATACATCGAAGGCGCTGGAAGATGGAGATGACATAGGAGGTCTGTGGGAGTCGGGAGCGCATAGTTTTCATCCGGGACTACCCGACGTACCCGAGAATTTCCCGGAGGATTTAACGTTTGAACTGGACCTAATAGAAGCAAGATATCTGCAGGAGCGGATACGCCAGTCATGTCCTGACTCCTTGCTTGCAGACCTGATGGCAAGCCCAGTTAAAGTGTCGACTGACTACCCATGGGAACACCCGCATCTTGCCGACTTTCGGCAAGAGCATCAACACTTGTTGTGGCACGGGCGTCATTTTTCAACTGTAGCCCACGGCGCCGCCATTCTTTACAACCAGTTGCTTGCTGAAAAGCGTGCTGATGAAATGCTGTTAGAACAACACTGCAATACCGGTCATGCGTGGTTGAGTTCACTCGCGCAACAAGCCGATGATGTCGCTGAATGGGCCAATGATTTGCCCGCTTTCTGGGCAGCGGTCAAAAACCGTGGTTATGAAATCGAGCCTCGCACAGTAATATTCGTCGAGCGATGGATCGAGCTGCTTCTACAGTATAGGGATGGTATTTTCGATCAAAGAGATGCAAAAAAGCTAATTTACGAACGAGAAATCGAGAAAAAGAGGGCTAATTCTCGATTTACGAATTCTCGGGTATTGGATCAATGGGGTGGCAGTTCTGGGTTGACTCCCATGAGCTATCGTTGGCAGATTGCGCAATCTTATATTGCGGACATGGCGGCAGCGGTGAAATCTTCAACATGATACTGTCGCCCAATAATCGCACTCTGTATACCGAAGCTCTAGCCCCACCCAGTGGATTTATTCTGGATACTGCCATTGCCGCTACCTATTCAATGGATCTGACAACGCTCCTTTCAGTGCCATTGCAGTTGGTTCTTCAATCTACAGAGGATAGTGCTGAGTTGATGAAGGATCCTATTGCATTGTATGAGGCGCTGCAACGCGCAACAAAGCGCGTGCATGTTTTTGCTCAACAGGGCCAAATAAAGGCGCCACGCCAGCATCATTTGCTCTACAGTTTGCTGGAACCAATGATCACTGAAGTAGTCGCACCCGCTGGTGGAAACTTTCATCCAAAGATGTGGCTCCTTCGCTTTGTGACGGAAGACGGTGATAACTTCACCTATCGCCTTTTGTTGCCATCGAAGAACCTGACGACTGACCGAGCCTGGGATGTAGCTTTAACATTGGACGGCAAACTAGCAAATAGAGTGAACGCCAATGGGGCCGCAATTGCGAATTTTGTTGAGCAACTTCCGAATATGGCAGTTAATGAGTTTCCTTTGTCGCGTGAGTTCAATTCGCTGTTAGCTGAATTGCCTCGAGTGGTATGGGAGTTACCCGATGGATTCGATCAGCTGCATTTTCACCTGCTCGGCTTTGGAGGCCGTAAGTGGCGACCCAAAAAGAACAAAAAACTCGCCGTAATATCACCTTTTATCCGACCCGAAGCGCTGAAAGTTCTGGCCAAAACCAGTGACACACCACTAGCTGTTATCTCCCGTTCCGAATCTCTTGCAGAACTGGGTGGTGCCGCGCCATTTCACTCCGCCTATGTCTTACATGATGCCGCCGAAACAGAGGACGGTGAAGACCACAACGCAAATAGTTCAGAAATAGGACTGCATGCGAAGGTCTATATTTACCAAATTGGAAATCGGACTCACATAGCACTCGGATCTGCTAACGCAACCAACGCCGCTTTAATAGCAGACAAAAATATTGAGATTCTTGCTGAGCTCGCAGGTCCTTCGTACAAAGTGGGCAACGTAGAGAGTTTTCTAGATCCCTATGTGGACGCCGGCTTAGGTCAATACCTCGTCCCCTGGATTCTCGATGAAAATCATGAACCTGATTCTAGTACTCAAGAAAATAAGCGTTTGCTCGAAGCTGCACGGGCTGCATTATTGACCGCGGGGCTGACTTTAAGCTGCAGCCAGGAAGAAGAGAGTTGGCCGCTCGATCTAACTGTATCGGCTCCTATAGTATTTGAAGGCGTGACTAGTGCAGTGGCGTGGCCAGTGACCGTAGGTAGCGATAGGGCTGTCGATTTTCGACCCTTAGTGGTTGGCAAAAAAATCAGGATGCCAGTTCAGTCGATTGAATCACTGACCTCTCTTATCGCCTTCAAACTGCAAGCTGGTGGTGAAAATCTCTCATTCGCACTCAATCTACCCGTGACCGGAATGCCCGAAGCGCGTGAGCGCGCAATTCTTCGTAGCGTTGTTAACAATCGGGACGGTTTTTTGCGGTATCTATTGTTACTACTGGCAGGATTAGGCGATGGCGCAGACGTCGGAACCGTCGCGCGTGCATTCAGTGGTTCCGACGCAAGTCAGCTGGCATCGGCATTTGATGATATGCCACTGCTTGAAGAATTAGTGCGAGCTTTTTGTCGGGAGCCAAAGCGACTTAAAAAGGTCCGAAGGCTAGTCAACGATATTTCAACAGATGGAGATGCAGATAATATTCTGCCCGAAAACTTCATAGGTTTGTGGAAGGTGTTTGAAGAAGCGATGGAGCATCATGAGCGCTGAGATATTCAATGCCAAGGCTGTGATGAGCTCGCTGAAAAAATTTCAACGCAAAACTGTTGAACATGCATTTCGGAGGCTATACAAAACACAAAATGGATCGAATCGATTTTTGGTGGCTGACGAGGTTGGCCTGGGAAAGACGCTTGTTGCACGAGGGATCATCGCCAAGGCCATCAAGCACCTGCAAGAACAAGATGTTGTCAAAAGAATCGATATAATCTATGTCTGCTCAAACGCTGCTATTGCTCAGCAAAATGTTAACCGACTTAATGTCACTGGCCAGCAAGACTACGCGCTGGCAACTCGGTTGACGTTGCTGCCTCTAGAGTTACCCAAATTAGGTAAGCGGAAACTGAATTTTGTAAGCTTTACGCCTGGGACTACATTCGATTTAAAGCATTCCACTGGTATTAGGAAAGAACGACTATTGCTGTTCCATGTGCTCAAGGATCTGCCCGGGGTTGATCGATCTGGCCTGTGCAACCTAATGCAATGCGATGTCGGCAAAGACAAATGGCGTATCAAACTGAGACAAGTTCTTGATTATGATAGAGGCTTGGTAGCTAAGTTTTTACGTGATTTACGCAAGGACGCAGAAATCAGAAACGAGTTGAGAACCCTGTGTTTGAAGTTCCATTACTTTCGCGATTTCTGGCCCAGCGATTTGAAAATCAGAAGAAATAGTCTAATTAGCAATTTGCGAAAGCGACTAGCCAAAGCGTGTGTCGATGCACTAGAACCAGACCTAGTTATCCTGGATGAGTTTCAACGCTTCAAAGATCTGCTTGGTAACGAGACGGATGCCGGGTTATTGGCGCAGGAACTGATGAATTACTCCGATGTACGCGTGATTTTGTTATCGGCAACTCCCTACAAGATGTTGACACTTCACGGTGATGAGGAAAATCATTACAAGGATTTTCTACATACGCTCGAATTTCTATTCAACAACGACCGAGATCTGGATCAAATCGGAGCGGATCTGGATAGCTATCGCCTGTCGATCTACAAAGGAAATAAGAGTGGCTCCGAAGTGCGAAACCGACTTCAGAATCGCTTGCGTAAAGTTATGCTGCGAACAGAAAGAGTTCCATCAACCAAGGATCGGGATGCGATGGTACACGAACCGCTGGTGGAAACGACCTTGCTAGTGGATGATCTACATCGAGCAAAGGCCCTTGACCAGCTAACTCGCGCGATTGGCGCTCAGGAGGCTATTGAATATTGGAAATCGGCTCCGTATCTGCTCAATTTCATGAAGGGTTATAGGCTCAAAGAATTGTTTGAAGAGCATGTTGACGACGGTGTTGATCTTTCTGAGTCTTTGACGTCAATGGCGCCACATCTTCTTAGTGAAAAAGCGATTAGCCGGTACGACGCAATTGATCCCGGTAATTCTCGCTTGCGTGCATTGGTTGATCGCACCTTATCAAACGATGAGTGGAAGTTACTGTGGCTACCTCCGTCACTATCTTATATTCAGTCCGATGAATTTAGTGAAAATGCAAGCCTGACAAAATCTTTGATTTTTTCAACATGGAGCGTGGTGCCAGATGTCATTGCGGCTGTTTGCTCGTATACGGCTGAGAGAAACCGTGTACTGACCAATGAGGCTACGAATTACTTTCAACTCCACGATACCCGCAGTCCTCTGCTTGTCTTTCGGCGTTCTGATGAACGCCTCGATACAATGTCCACATTGCTAATGCTCTATCCTTCTCCGATACTAAGCAATCTCATCGATCCCATGCGCTTTGCTATGGGGCAGGGGCATGCGCTGTCAGATGGTGAGATGAAGGAAATTGCGTTGGATAAAGCCGGGCAATTGGTAAGCCGTTTAGTTGGCTCGAGTAAACCACGAGAAGGGCGTGCTGACCAAGCTTGGTATTGGGCGGCGTTGGCGAAGCGAGATTTTAAACGTCAATCGGGCGTGGCCGACTGGCTACAAGACGACGATGGCTGGCGATCGATGATGGCTCGCGATGGCGAGCAAAAAGACAATTCAATATTTGGCGATCACGTCGAGTATTTCCTTCGTGGCGCTAAAGGCGACGTCGAGTTAGGCGCGATACCTGATGATTTCGTCGAGGTGCTAGCCGAATTGGCAATTGGTAGTCCTGCGGTTTGTGCCAATCGCGCCTTGCGTCGAATTGCGTCGAGTTCGAAGGCGGATTCTCCCCATCTATTGCAAGCGGCATCCCATATTGCAGAAGGATTTCGTTCGCTATTTAATTCACCAGATGTGCGATCAATGTTGGAAAAAGATGGGGTGCCATACTGGCGACAGGTATTACGCTATTGTGCAAAAGGAGACTTGCAAGCGGTTCTGGACGAGTATGTGCATAGTTTGAAGGAATCTCTTGGCCTGGTAGATGCGCATGATGAAAAGATTTTTCAAGAAGTTGCCGCCACAATACGTAACGTGTTGTCTATTCGTACTTCCAGTCTGGACATGGACGATATTCAACTATCTGATGGGCAGGCTTCAATCACCAAGAAGAAAATACGGTGCGGTTATGCTTTGCGCTTTGCTGACTTAAAAGACGATTCGGATGCGGTCTTGCAACGTGCCGGCGTTGTTCGTGAAGCATTCAACTCGCCGTTTCGCCCGTTTATACTCGCATCGACTTCAGTCGGCCAGGAAGGTCTGGACTTTCACAGTTATTGCCATCGGGTCTGGCACTGGAATCTACCGCGTAACCCGGTCGATATGGAGCAGCGCGAGGGAAGAGTAAACCGGTACAAAGGGCACGCTGTGCGCAAGAATGTAGCGCGAGCCGTTGGCTTGTCCGGATTATCTAAAGAGTGGAATGGTCGAGGAGATCCATGGGATCAGCTGTTTCACATTGCTAAGCGGCGTCTACAAAATACTGGAAAGGGTGATAGCGAATTGATGCCATACTGGATCTTCGAGGAAGTTGATGACCCGAGCCGCATTGAACGCCTCGTACCATTACCTCCATTCAGCAGTGAGAATGCCAGATTCAAGGCGCTGAAACGTAATTTGGCTGTCTATCGACTGGCCTTCGGTCAGCCGCGCCAGGAAGATTTAATCGAGTTCCTCACCGATGTGCAGCAGGAGTGGGATGATCAGACTCTGCAAAATTTACAGTTGGACCTTTCACCTTAGGAAAGATCTAGTTCTAAGAACTAGATTAATTTTAACAAAGGCGCACGATTCTATATGAGCGACATAAGCAGGGTAAAAGTCACTCTCGGCCTCAAATACGACGGTGCCATTCCCACTATTTCTGAAAGCTGCATTGGTAGAATTTCGATCTGTAGAAGAAGTGCTGAATGAAAGCCCTTAGTAACCTTCGGTTCTATTCAAAGAGAGTTTGGAGCTTTCTGTTTCCTTCAGGGCCATATCTGAATAACCCATTTCGTTTGGCAGATATTCTAGCCGCTATACAAGTATTAGGGTCTTATGAGTTTGCAGCCCGTGATATAGAAAAATGGGCTAACAGGCTGGGTAGAATCCCAAGAAGCGCAGAGACTTGGGAAGTGGTTTTCCTAAGCCATCCTGAATTTTTCACCAAGGACGATACAGGGAAATTTGCGCTGGTCTGGAGGCGGAGTTTCCAACGTGATTATGACACTGAAACTAGTCTGCGGATAACTAATCGGAAAGAACTTGAAGTGCTCAAAAAAGCTGAAAAGGAGTCCGACGGGGCTGCTCGAATTTCACGAGAACCTTTGAATCAAAGCCAGATCGAACATCTTTGTAATCTTGCTGTAAACCTACATGAAAGAGAGATTCAACACAGACAAGAAATGCGATGGTGGATAACCGTGAGTGTAGGAATTGTAATCGCGATAGTGGCCGCCTGAATACAAAAACTCGCGAATAAAGGGG
>JBLHWY010000220.1:0-8221 GCA_047629195.1 Candidatus Azotimanducaceae bacterium | reverse complement strand
ATTCCCTTCTTCTGTATAAACCTGAATTAGCGGTTAGATATAGGTAGCCTCAGGCTATCTATTCAAATCTTAGGTTCTGCACTCTGGTACTTCCCCATGCGAAGGGAGGAGGCGTGAACAACACCAACAACGATCTTAGGATTTGCGCCAGGATTATTCAAGGAGCAAATTGAAGTGAATCGTATAAAACTGGCCTGAGCCTTTTTTAGGAGAAGCAACTTGTGGTTTCATGATATAAGAATTGTCTGGCATGCAAACCAGAACTCCTCAATGCAAATTTAACTTGTTCGTTAAACGAATAATGGCAGGACAAATAAATGACAACAAAAAAATCACCCAACATCCTGTTTATCATCACAGACCAACACCGCCCGGATCATACTGGTTTCGGCGGCAACCCGACGGTACAGACACCTAATCTGGATGCACTCGCAAAAAACTCAATGAGGTTCGATCGAGCTCATGTCGCGAACCCAATATGCATGCCTAATCGCTCATCTATTTTCACCAGCCGCATGCCTTCCCTACACGGGACGCGATACAACGGCATAGCCCTCGACTGGCGTGTCGAGACCTTCCCTAGAATTCTAAAGCGTGCGGGTTATCACACCGCTCATTTGGGTAAATGCCATTTGCAAAACATGAATGTCATGGCGTCCATCGCAAAAAAACAAACAGATAAGATGAAGCCAGGAGATGCCATAGACCTTAGTTACTATCCAAAGGGCTGGGATGACTATGAGAATCTGAGACGGCATACGAAAGAGAAAGTGCAGATGCCCGATGACTATTACGGCTTTGGCGAGGTTGACCTAGTCGTTGCTCACTCGGACCAATGTGGCGGGCACTACTACCAATGGCTACTCGACAAAGGCATTGACCCAACAAAGATTCAAGGCGGCGCCGTAGGGCAGGCATACGAATCGCCATCACATATGACCTGGAAAACTTCAACGCCTGAGGAACTCTACCCCACAAACTATATTACCGAAGTGTCCAAGAAGTTTTTGCAACAACGCGCTAGTCAACCTGAGACGCCGTTCATGGCAATAATCTCCTATCCTGATCCGCACCATCCATTTACACCCCCGGGTAAATACTTCGATATGTATTCGCCAGACGACTATGTCATGCCCACAACGTTTCAGGACAAACATGAAACGTCAGCGCCTCACTATCAAAAGGCAATCAGGGAAGGCGCCACGGGACTTCGACGGGGGGTGAACATGTTTGCACCCACTGAAATAGAACTGCGAGAGATGGCAGCAAAAGAGTACGGCATGATCTCGATGATAGACGACAGTATTGGCGCCATCTTAAAACAACTAGAGGATCTTAATCTCGCTGACGATACCATCATAGTATTCACCAGCGACCATGGCGATATGTTTGGTGATCATGGTGTCATGCTTAAAGGCGCTATGCACTACGAAGGCTGCACAAGGGTGCCGCTGCTCATCAATGCGCCAGGACAAGCAGCGGGCGTGTCCAACAGTCTAATTTCTTCTCTTGATCTTGGACCAACCCTACTTGCACAAGCTGGATTAGAATCCTTCTATGGTATGCAAGGCTATGACGCCAGCGAGTTGTTGGTGGACCCAACCGCGACAATAAGGGATGAAATACTGATAGAGGAGGACCAGCTAAATGATATATTGCATGTTGGTACTCCGCTACGAATGCGCACCCTCATCACTAATGAAACCCGCCTGACGGTGTATCAGGGTTATGACGGCATTGAGTTGTTTGATCTTAAAAATGACCCACAGGAGATGAACAATCGGTTGGAACCGTCCGCATTGAGAAATGAAATGACAGAGCGCTTGGCCAAGGCTTTGATGGCAAATGATGATGTCTCACCAAAACCAACCGCGTTCGCATAACACGACAGGAGATCCAAGCATGAGCAATATTCCGAGAGGACAAAGTTATCTGTGCGGGCAAGCTAACGAGCCACTTTTGTACGAAACAATTGGCGCCTGCGTTGATCGAATTGCGGCGACCTACCCAGATAAAGAAGCGCTTGTCGTTAGACACCAGGACATTCGCTGGACATTTTCTGAATATAAGGCTGAGATTGATGCGCTCGCTGCGGGCCTTATTAGCCTTGGCGTTGAACCAGGAGATCGCGTTGGTATCTGGTCACCGAATCGTGTCGAATGGTGTCTTACACAATTTGCGACGGCAAAAATTGGGGCAATCATGGTTTGCATCAACCCAGCCTATCGGCCCTATGAATTGGAATATGCGCTTAACAAGGTCAAGTGCAAAACAATCATCGCCGCAGAGCAATTCAAGACCAGTGAGTACCTCCGTATGTTGCAAGAGATGGCACCGGAACTGGCAACTTGTCAACCGGGTCAACTCGCGTCAGCGAAACTGCCCCACCTAAGAACCGTTATTCGCATGGGAGAAGCTGTCACTCCAGGCATGTTTAATTTTGATTCCGTGTGCAAATTAGGTGCCGACGAACACCATGCCCGAATAGCAGAGATTGCGCTAACACTGGAAGCCGATGACGCAATCAATATTCAATTTACAAGTGGCACAACCGGCAATCCCAAGGGTGCAACCCTCAGTCATTTCAACATTTTGAACAATGGTTTGCAGGTTGGTGCTGGCATGCGATTCACAAGTGAGGACCGACTTTGCATTCCCGTGCCGCTGTATCATTGCTTCGGCATGGTGATGGGAAACCTAGCGTGTATGACTCACGGCGCCTGCGCAGTTTTTCCCGACGAAGGATTTGATCCTGAAGTTGTACTCGCAACTATTGCTGAAGAAAAGTGCACTGCATTACATGGGGTTCCAACAATGTTTGTAGCCGAAACGGACCTACCGAATGTCCGCGACTTTGATTTATCTAGCCTACGTACCGGCGTCATGGCAGGCGCACCCTGCCCTCTAGAGCTGATGCACCAAGTAATCGAAAAGCTTAATATGAGTGAGATTACAATAATGTACGGGCAAACAGAAACGAGTCCGGTCAACCACATGACCGACATCGACGCCCCGGCTGAGAAACGTTGCGGAACGGTTGGCAGAGTCGGCCCTTATCAGGAAATCAAAATCATTGACGATAATGGCCGTGTCGTACCTTTAGGAGACAAAGGCGAACTTTGTTGTCGAGGCTATTCAGTCATGCAAGGCTATTGGGACGATGAGGCCCGGACACACGAGACAATTGACCCAGCAGGTTGGCTACATTCCGGTGACCTGGCTGAAATGGACGAGGAAGGCTATGTCCAGATCGTTGGGCGAATCAAAGACATGATCATACGCGGCGGCGAGAATGTCTATCCAAGAGAAGTGGAGGAATACCTCTACACTCATAGCGATATTCAAGAAGCACAGGTATTTGGCATTCCAGACGAAAAATACGGTGAAATTGTCTGCGTCTGGGTGCAGCTAAAACAGAAAGGGAGCATGAATGAAGAAGACGTAAAACACTATTGTCGAGACCAGATAACCCATTTCAAAGTTCCGGCGCTGGTCAGGTTTGTCGATGAGTTCCCAATGACTGTGACGGGGAAAATTCAGAAATTTAAAATGCGAGATACAATGATTAAAGAGCTGAAACCTACTTAGCCCACCTTAGTAGAATTAGACCGATGTTTGACTATGATTTAATGGTGGTGTAACCATTGCTTGGCTATTAATTCGCTATGGCTTCACTTTGGCATAAATCCATTTAACCCAAGCTGCAACAGAAATACAGAAACCTGCAACAAACAAGACAGATTTTGCTGGCGTTAGTATCGCTTTCGCGCCGATGAAATCTGCTGTATCTGTTAATGCAAGGACCTGCACAACGCCCTCGATCAGATCAACGGGAATGGCAATAAGTGGCAGTGTCGCTAAATACAATCCGTATTTAGAAAAGAACCGTAGCGCGGTGCCTGCAAAGAATAATCCGTAGGACAGCGGATATGCCACATCTAATGTTGCTGTCACCCATGCATGAACGATCTTCTGCTCCGCACTCATCTGCGATATGACTATCCTCACTTCATCAGGTGACGATATGCCATCGATAAACATGACTCCCCATATATTGCTAACCGCCGGAAAACCAGCCGTAATCGTCAGGGTCGCAATGAAAAGCAACCAAAGCGCGCGATTTGTTGTTATCTTTTCTAGAAATGCAATTTCATTAACCATCGTCTTCTAATCCTGTTTTTCGCTCTTTTCAATTGAAGTCAGTATGCCAACGGAACAGATAATTTCTTTTACTCAAATTATCCTTGGGTGATCAAACTTTGTGCTCATACTAATTGGTCACTCTGAGTTTATTTTTCGCAACTTCCATTATCACCAATACATCACAAGGTGAGAACTGTTCAAGCAATGAAATAGTCCGATAGTTGGTCCATTCAGCAATGGCATCGAATTTATTCTTCTTTTTGAAATTCAACTCTTTGAGACCTACTAAGCACTCACCCTGCATTTCCGCCTCTTTTATCTCGTCTGGTGTCATGGCGACGCCTGGGTAACGCTTTGCAATATCCCCTGAGGCATAGGATTCCTGCGCGCTTGCCGTCATCGATAGCATGATTAAAAAGCAAAGTGTGCCGATTGTATTTGTTCTTGATTTCACTAATGACATTCCTCGTGATGTTTAAACCAATACTTGAACCTACTATCGATCAATCTAGTTTCTTCAACCGCTTCTCGTCTGGCGCAACCGGAGATCGACTCGTCTACATTTAAAAATGTGGGCGGCGCGCAACTTGAAGCAACCTTAACCCATATAAGCCCCAATGGCCGAATCCCTATGTGCGGCATGACCCCAGCACAATAACGATGGCGCAACAACTGCAGTTTCTACAAGACACGTCTGGTTAGATTAAGGCGGGCTAAATGAAGTACTACGAGATGATCTTTGATGGGATTGAAAAAGCAGAAAAAGCTTTTATGGGTCTGTTTTATCGCGCTAATAACGGCAGAATGTTCGTCAAACGGAAAGATGGTTAACCACTTAATTTTAAAGTGCATTCACTTGAATGCACCCTGTTTCACAGATACAACCTTTCGCGGCGCTGCTAATTCTGGCTTGTTCGAGCCGATTAATACTTATTTCGCTTTCAGATTGCTCGGTCTGTGACTGCTTCTAATTCTTGCTCTAGAGACGCTCTGGGTTTTGGCCCCATTACCAGTAATGTCGGAGATGACAGTTTCTCTTTTTGAACCACCTGCTGCACATCGGCCAAACAGCATGAAATCGCTCGCTCATCTTTCTGGGTCGCTTTTGAAATCAGTGTGAAAGGCGTTGACCCAGGTTTTCCTCGGCGCAGCAGTTCTTCGGCAATTTCACTCACTAAGGATAAGCCCATATAGATCACAACGGTCTGATTGCTAAACAATATCAGCTCCCAATCCACATCCAGCTTACCCCGTTGCTTATGTGCGGTGATCATCGTTACAGCCTGAGATTCGCCGCGATGCGTCAGCGGCAGACCAATGGCAGCGGCAGCGCCCACGGCGGCGGTAATGCCTGGTACAACATGCCAATCCACGCCCGCATCAATGAGGTAGTCTATTTCCTCACCACCGCGGCCAAACACGAAAGGATCGCCCCCTTTTAGGCGTACGACCATCTTACCTGCGTTCGCCTTGTTAACCAGTGTTTGGTTAATTATGGGCTGCGGCATAGCATGCAGATGTTTACGTTTGCCCGCATAGATCAGCTCGCAATCTAGGCTCGCATAGTCAAACAGCGCTTTATTGACCAACCGGTCATATACAATGACGTCCGCTCGCTTGATCGCGTTCAGCGCCCGAAGCGTGATGAGATCCGCGGCACCAGGCCCGGCACCGACCAGATGTACACTGCCCTTGTTCATACATTTACCCGCTGATAGTGAGGTTTGTTTTCAAAGCCTTTTTTTTGAGCATTTGATTAAGCTCCGGTATGCACGAACCGCAGTTGGTACCACATTTTAGCTGCGCACCCAGTTGATCGAGAGAATCACAACCGGCCGCAAGGGCGGAGACGATCGCTAACTCTGACACTTCAAAACAGGTACATACCAAAGGCGATGAAGGTCCGTCATTCACTGCGCCCGCCAAGGCTCGCCAATCAAGTTCGCCGTCGATAATCTGATCTGGCAGTACGACCTCAGACACTTCTGCCAGTACGGGCCCCACGCTAAGTGCATACATCAACTGGCGCTCTCGCACGGCAAACCGACGTTGTGACGCTGACATCAAGTCTGTGTAATCAGAGGTCTGGCAATGGCTGTACAATCGATCTAGTTGCTCAATCATAGATCCCGCACTGGCTTTGCTTAATGTACATTCATACTCCCAGCCACCACATCGACTAGGTGTCACGCTCCAATACTCAAACTGCTGCAACAGCGGTTCAGACAATTTATCTAGCGTAAACAACCTGACCCAGAGCTCAGGCGTCACCAGCGCGAGGTTTACAGCCCCATGTTTGAGTTCTGGCTGACCAGATATCGGGTCCACCGCTCGACTAAACAACTGGCCAACACTACCAACACTGGAATATTGATCATTCCAATGAATCGGCATGAATAGGTGCCCGGCTTGTACGTTCTCCGTCAATTTTGTTCGAACCGTTAAACCGCCTTGTTGACTCGTCACCCGCACCAGCTTGTTTGATGTAATACCAATACCCTGGGCATCCACAGGATTAATCTCGAGTAAAGGGTGGGACTGATGCGCAAACAGTTTTGCCGTCGTGCCGGTTCTAGACATGGTGTGCCATTGATCTCGTAGTCTGCCTGTATTCAAAACGAAGGGGTATTCCATGGTGGTTTTTTGGGCAACCGGCCCGGGTATCACAGGGACAAAACGGGCCTTACCTGATGACGTGGGAAACTGCCGGTTAGCAAACGGCTTGCTACTAAGCGGCCAATAGAACGGTTGAAGCTGATCATAGTCACTTTCAGAAAGGTCTTTCAGATGGGAAATATCAAACAACCGGCTGCCTGCATTTTGATAACCACTCAGCGCGGCGTGCTCCTGAAAAACCTCTGCGACTGACCCATAGGAGAATCCAGTCTGAAACCCCATCGCCCGCGCAACACCTACGATGATCGCCCAATCAGGTCGTGCCATACCCGGCGCGGCGACCAGTTTTCGTTGGCGTGAGATACAACGTTCAGAGTTGGTCACGGTGCCGTCTTTCTCTGCCCAACCAGCAGCAGGTAACAGCACATCGGCAAACACCGATGTGTCCGTTTGTTTGACTGTTTCTGAGACCACCACAAAATCACATTGTGCCAGCGCCTTTTTGACGAGCTGGGTATCTGGGAGGCTAACAGCAGGGTTGGTGGCCATAATCCAGATCGCTTTGATTTTGCCATCCGCCATCTTCTCAAACAACTCAACCGCTTTTGCACCCGGGGCGGTTGCCATATTCGGTGCACTCCAGAAGGTCTCTACTGTTGCTACATGTTCAGGCTGAAAATCCATATGGGCCGCCAACTGATTGGCCATGCCGCCGACTTCTCGGCCACCCATCGCATTTGGCTGGCCGGTAATTGAAAAAGGACCTGCACCAACCACGCCAATTCTGCCTGTGGCCAAATGGCAATTGATAATGGCGTTGGCATTATCCGTACCAGCCACAGACTGGTTAATTCCTTGAGAAAATACGGTGACCGTTTTTGCCGTCTTTCCAAATTTTTCATAAAAGCGTGCGATTAACTGCGAGTCAACACCGGTTGCTTCGGCGACTTCGGCGACGGTGATCTCAGCTGCCGCAAAGGACGCCGACGAGTGCTCCGTTGACGAGTCAATAAATTCAAGATCGCACAGACTATTCTGAATTAGGTAGCTCAATAAGCCATTAAACAGCTCCGTGTCGGAACCGGGTTTGATTTGAAGGTGTAACTCGGCGATATCGCAGGTGCTGGTGACTCTCGGGTCGATCACGATAATTTCGGCGCCCCTCGATTCCACTGAACTTACCATTCGTTGATAGGCAACCGGATGCGCCCAAGCAGCGTTTGACCCGACTAAGACAATAAGATCCGCCACATCAAGATCATGATAATCACAACAGACAATATCTTCACCAAACGCCCGCTTGTGTGCCGCAACGGCGGATGCCATGCAAAGTCGAGAATTAGTATCGACGTTTGCGCTGCCGATGAACCCCTTCATGAGTTTGTTTGCAACATAGTAGTCTTCGGTTAACAACTGCCCAGAGAGATAGAATGCAACAGATTCGGGCCCATGTTGTTCAATG
>JBLHWY010000219.1:0-8260 GCA_047629195.1 Candidatus Azotimanducaceae bacterium | reverse complement strand
GCATCAGTAACGGTTTGGGCATTTGTGTCCGGTGTAATATACAGTGTCATCAATGGTTGAAAAGAATCTTCCTGCCATTGGGATTCTGCTGGTTGCTTGAGACATTTCAGTATTCGTTGTCGATATTTCGCGGCAATCTGAGCATCTGTTACCGGTGGCACCAGATTAGGCATCACAATAACGCGCCCGAAATATCGACTGGCATCTGATACGCAAGCTGGAAGATAATCCCCATCGCGTAAATGAATATGCCAGTCATCTGGTCGGATAATTTGAAGTTTTCGAGACTGTGTGTGCGAGGGTGAATGTTCTGTCATGAGTGTATACGATTCGCTTTGAAAGAAATGTCTGGCCGCTTTGTTGTGCGTGATTGCCGTTCTTTTACATCATTATTTTAATCAGTTGTTTTACTTGTGATCATAGCATGATCAATTTGTGACTGTGAGCCATACAAGTGAAAGCGATGGATACTTGATCGGAGAAATAATAGTCAATGAAAAAATTCGAAGCGATAGTTTTCGATATGGATGGTCTGCTGCTGGATAGTGAAAGAATTGTGCTCGAAGCTTTTTTGAGGGTTTGTGATCATTTTGATCTTGGAGATCAGACTGAGTTACTAAAGCAGTGCATTGGCACAAACCGCAACTATACGCGTACGCGAATGACCGAAGTGTTTGGACCAGATATTGACTTTGGCGAATTTCAGAAGCGATGGACGCGAAAGCATGAAGAAATTGTTGGCGACAATGCCATGCCGTTGATGGATGGTGCATTGGAACTGCTGGAGCACATCAGAATATTGAATATCCCTGTGGCAGTTGCCACTTCGACAAGATATGAACATGCGCTGGATCGGTTAGAAAAGGCGGGGTTGCTTGAATACTTCGAGTTTGTGGTGGGCGGGGATCAGGTGAAAAATAGTAAACCAGACCCAGAAATCTATCTGGCTGCGACGCAAAAGCTTGGCTCTAATCCGTTGAAAAGTCTCGCTTTTGAAGATTCGGAGAACGGTGTCAGGGCAGCCCTCGGTGCCGGTCTCACAGTGATACAGGTACCGGATCTTGTGGTTCCTTCTACAGAAGTTATTGCCCTCGGCCATACGATTCTGGATAGTCTGCTCGAAGTACCGAAACTTAAGCTTATCTAGCCTGGGATTTTAAATTCTGTGGTGCCATCTCTGGCGATTTGCGGCACCAAATCTACCTCCCATGTCAGGTATTGCTGCATTGAACTTTCAAGGCTTTTATCCTTATCATTAAAATCATAAGGCTTGTACCAAATATCTGTTGTTTCATCTGCCATATTGGTAAACCCATATTCCAGCTCTTCACCGAGCGCCATCCACGAAGCATTACCGCCTTTTAGCACTTTAACCTTCAAACCACTTTCGCTGGCGTCTTCGAATGCAAGTTCTGCTAGTTGGCCATTGGGGGAGGTTAGAACGACCAGAGTTTTTTGCTCCACGAAACTGAGGTTATCAGGCATATGTGAGCGAACAGCAAACCAAGCACTCGGTATGTGGCCTTGATCTCGATACTGCAAACTTGTTGCCAGGTCGATGATTTGGACTGGCTCGATACCTGATAGCGCAATCTTTAGTTCAGCCGCAGTAATAAATTCTGTTGGTGCTTGGCTTAGGTTGCGTGGCGCGGTCGGCAGTCTGCCTGTTTCTGTGAAAAGCTCCTCTACACCATAGAGTACATGAACATCATGCCAGCCCATTTGAATTAGCCATGATGCACTCATGCTAGCCCGAACCCCAGTGTCATCAATCAATATTAGGCGTGCGCGCCTGACCCCAACATACAAATCGGTAGCTTGTACGAGTTGGCCACCTGGCGCTGACTTTGATCCAGGTAGGTGTGAAAATTCAAATTCTGTGGGGGTTCTTACATCCAGCAGGTAAGTAGTTCTGGATGTATCCGCTTGCCATTGCGCTAACTGTTGCAGCTCAACTTCGGGTACATCAAATCGAGCCCTAACGCTTGCAGCCCGCCCCTCGGCAATCCTTCGAGCTTCCGCCGACACGGCCTCAAACGTTCTGTTTTGGTTTCTTTCGAGTTTGAAGCCCGCGAGATGCCATCCCATGGTACCGTTTTCTAGCGCAATTACCGGGTTTGGGATGTCAGCATTAATAAGCGATTGCGCGCCAATAATACTTCGGGTTCTACCAGCACAATTGACCACGACGGTCGTCTCTGGTCGAGGCGCAAGGTCGTGAATGCGGTATGCAAGTTCGGCGCCCGGTACATCGATCCCATTTGGGATGTTCATTTTGTGGTACTCGTTAAATGGCCGGCTATCGAGAATAACAATATCTTCGCCGCTAGCTGTTCTTGCCGCGAGATCTTGAGCTGAAATGTGTGGTGTTTGACAATTCTTCTCCACAAATTCTCCAAACGCTTTGCTCGGCACGTGAACGCCAGAAAACAATTCATAACCGGCATTTTTCCAAGCTTGAATACCACCTTCCAAAAACATTAGATTTGAGTAGCCGAGGGCGGCCAATCGTCTCAGGCCCTTTTCAGCACGAATGTAATCTGGTGCTTCGACGCAGATAACAAGCAACACAGACTTACGCGGCACCAGGTTTTCTATGAGAAATTCGAGTTGGCTCAGGGGGCAATTCGCGGCATAGAGCAAATGGCTTTGGGAAAACACACCGCCCTCGCGTAGATCAATTAGAGCCAGTTCATCCCGCCCAACAATGAGTTCTCTTAACTGCGATGCCGTGATTGAGTGTGGAGCTTCTTTAACCAAGAGTTTTTCCTCTTCTTTGTTTTTCTTGTGGTTCCTTTTACCCGCTATCAAATGCAGGTACCAACTATCAATTCTCACGTACCAGCTCGACTAATCACTCAATGTTTGAAGTGGGGTCGGCTCGAATCAGAGAGATTTGAAATTCATTGTCGCAGGGAAAGTACGATAGCTACCCTTTTCCTGGTTGAACATAATGCGTTCATGAAGATGGTCCAGCGCCAGACCATACATATGCAAATGCACCGTTTTAACTTCTCCTCTGACATGGATGGAGTGAATATCATCGGGCATAAAGGCGACGCCTGTGCCATAACAAACGTTCTCTTCTTTGTATTGCTCGACTGTGCCTTCCCCAGCAACGGAACCATCATCAGTACGTTTGTAAAACCGGTTCAATTCATCGCCGGCGACACCGGCAATGACAGCCCACGTTGTATGATTATGTGGACGAACAGATTTGCCCGGCATGCCAACCGAGGCATACAAGGCAAATCTGTGATCAGCATCCTCGGACAACCTATAGATGACGGCACTTCCTTCAGTTTCAGGGTTAAGATGAAACTCAGAAACGGGAAATAGCGCCTTTTGCTTGGCAAGGCTGATGACTTCTGCCTTGATTTTGTCTATGGATTTCAGGTTAACCCCAAGGTCCGATTCGATTTCACGGATTCTTGCGATACTTTCGGCTATCTGTTCTGTTCTTCGTTGCTGAATACTCATTTGTGATTTCCGTCCCTTTGCTGCAATCCATTGTGAAATCCATAGCGCAATTAACATTGGACATGCCATTCTAAACATACCTACTTTTAATGCTCAAACCGTCGATTCGCTTGACCCAATAGAATGAAAGGCCATGCTTATCATAAGGCTGCTCTTTCGTTGCTTAAGTTAGCACGTCGAAGGGTTTAGCTGAAGCCTGTCACAGCCTCCCTTTTTCGTCCGATTTTGCCTTGTAAGCTCAAGTGAGCATCCTATCTGCCGATAAAATATATGACTACTTTCGTCTGATGATTTATATGCGCTTGATGCTTGTTCTTATTACTCTTGCTATCAGTAGCCAGGCTAATGCTTTTCGTTACCTTACTTCGCTAGAGGATAGTGACTGGGAGACAGAAGCCAGCCCATATGCCTGTGCGCTGAAACATATGATTGAGGGTTATGGCTATGGTGTTTTCGTTCATGAAGCTGGAGAAAAGCGCGTTTTTCAATTGAATGGCCACGGGTTTGGCTTTGCGAATAAGCCCATCCAGCTCATTTCTGATCCGCCAAACTGGTTACCCAACAGAGACCAAACACTGCTGTCCGTGCTGGGCCTGAAAAAGGACCGTGTAGAGGTGAGAGGCGAACTGATCACGCAGATGATGGCAGAACTGGTCAGCGGTATGCTGGTCTCTTTTAATGGCATCCTTGCCGACAGTGAAAACCAGACCTTTGATATTGTTCTGTCAGCCGCAGGGTTTCATGAAGCGTACGAGCAGTATCTTTTATGCGAGCAGAAGCTCTTGCCGGTAAATTTCAGACAGGTAGAGCGGACCAGAATTCAGTACCAGTCGGCTGAAACGGATTTTTCCAGCGGAGATCAGAGGCAGCTAGATAATATTGCAGTCTATTTGATGACAGACAAGAGCATCCGAAGCATATACGTCGATGGATACACTGATGACGCTGGTTTGAAGAGAGACAATGTGACTGTGTCAAAAATACGTGCAGAGCTCGTGACGAATTACTTACTGGACAAGGGTGTCTCAAAAGAAATGATTGTGACGCGTTACCACGGCGAGAGTTACCCAGTCGTTAAGAATACCGCCAACAGGAATCGTGCTAAGAACCGAAGAACCACCGTGCGACTCAGCCGAGAAGAGCCCGTGGTGGTGATGAACAAGCCCGAGGAGCCGCCAGTATCGGCAGAAATGATGGAGCCAATGTCTGAATACAACACTGGCGAACTCATTGATGCGGAACAGCTGGTAAAAGATAAGCAGGCAATGTCAGATATCGGAAATTCGAATTAGCGCTGACTCCTTTAGAAAAACTCCGTTTACTGATGCTCGCCTTTGCTCGGTTAGTGGTACCATACGCGCTTTTCGAAACGGAGCGCTCCAATGGCTGATATTAATAAAATTGTGTTGTCCTATTCCGGTGGGCTTGATACCACGGCTATTCTCACATGGCTACAGGAGAAATATGACTGTGAAGTCGTGACCTTCACAGCTGATCTTGGCGACGGTGATGATTATTCCCCTGTGCGCGAGAAGGCGCTGAAGTCAGGTGCATCAGAAGCTTTTGTCGATGATGTTCGAGAAGAGTTTGTACGCGATTTCGTATTCCCAATGTTCCGCTGCAATACGATCTATGAGGGTGAATACCTACTTGGAACTTCAATTGCTCGACCGCTGATTGCAAAAAGACTGGTAGAAATTGCCGTTGAGACGGGTGCCGATGCCATATCTCATGGTGCGACCGGTAAAGGTAACGATCAGGTTCGTTTTGAGCTTGGCGCTTATGCACTTAAGCCTGACATCAAGGTCATTGCGCCATGGCGGGAGTGGGATCTCACTTCTAGAGAGTCACTCATGCAATTCTGCGAAAAGCATCAAATCGAGGTGGATCGTAAGCACGAAGGAGATAGATCGCCTTATTCTATGGATGCAAATCTCCTGCACATTTCATACGAAGGCGGTATTCTCGAAGATCCTAATGCGGAACCTGATGAATCCATGTGGTTGTGGTCGGTATCGCCTGAAGCTGCGCCGGACCAGGCAACCTATATCGATTTGACCTACAATGGTGGTGATGTCGCTGCCATTGATGGAAAAGAAATGACGCCTGCTGAGGTCCTCACCTATTTAAACAAGGTGGGTGGAGCGAATGGGGTGGGACGAACAGATATTGTCGAAAATCGTTATGTTGGAATGAAAGCGCGCGGTTGCTATGAGACGCCGGGGGGAACCATATTATTGAAGGGGCATCGAGCGATGGAATCGATCACGCTTGATCGCGAGTTGGGTCACTTAAAAGATGAGCTCATGCCGCGTTATGCTCAACTGATTTATAACGGATACTGGTGGTCGCCAGAACGTTTAGCGTTGCAAGCACTTATCGATCAATCCCAGCAATACGTGAACGGTACGGTTAGGCTTAAACTTTATAAAGGTAATGTGGTTGTCGTTGGTCGAGAATCAGAGTCTGACTCCTTATACGATGGTCGAATCGTGACTTTTGAGGATGACGCGGGGGCATATGATCAACAAGATGCCGCTGGATTTATCCAATTGAACGCATTACGTTTGAAGGTTGCCGCGACTAAAGGTCGCAAGTTGGTGTGATCAGAGATCTGGTGTCGTGAGATCTTTAGTGTAGTCGGATCTTTAATGTAGTCAGCGGGCGGACACCGACGAAGTTAATCTTCGTCCAAGTCCGCCTTTTTCTTTTTGAATTCGCATAAGTCGTAAATGACGCAGGCACCGCATTTTGGGTTTCGTGCTGTGCAGATGTAGCGGCCATGCAGAATTAGCCAGTGATGCGAATCAAGAATAAACTCATCGGGAATCACCTTCATGAGTTTCTTTTCTACTTCGACTACGTTTTTCCCTGGCGCGAAGTTTATTCGATTGGATAGTCTGAATATGTGCGTGTCGACTGCCATGGTTGCTTGGCCGAAAGCTGTATTGAGAACGACGTTGGCGGTTTTTCTACCAACCCCGGGTAAAGCTTCAAGTGCTTTACGATTGTCCGGCACAACAGAGTCATGTTCGTCGATGAGCATGCGGCAGGTTTTTATGACATTGGCAGCCTTGGTGTTAAAAAGCCCGATTGTTTTTATATACGATTTGAGTTTAGCCTCGCCCAGAGCGAAAATTGCTTCCGGCGTATTAGCAACAGCATATAGCCCTTTGGTTGCTTTGTTTACACTGACATCAGTTGCTTGTGCTGACAGCACAACAGATATGAGTAACTCGAAAGTAGACGAGTAGTCGAGTTCGGTTGTTGGTGTTGGGTTTTCGTCTCTGAGCCTTGCCAGTATTTGATATCGTTTTTCTTTATTCATGTTGATCGAGCCAGTTCTTGGCGGCTAATAGGCAGCCAAATGTAAGAAATGCACCTGGTGGTAATATCACCAACAGCAAGCCATCGAAGTTAAATTGTATTACCCAGGTCTGCGCGACGGGCCCGAAGACTAACTCCAACCCGTGAAACAAGGTGCCCTGACCGAGTATCTCCCTGACGGTACTTAGCAAGACGATTACCAGTAAAAAGCCTGCTCCCATCATAAAACCGTCAACTAAGCTTGCTCTGATGGGATTGCGACTGGCGAAGCTCTCAGATCGTGCAAGTACCGTGCAGTTGGTGACAATCAAAGCCACAAATAGTCCAATGCGTTGGTGAATCTCGAATAGCCAGGACTGTAATGCCAAATCTGCGCAGGTGACAAATGTTGCGATCACCATGATTTGTAACGGTAGCCGGGTTCGTTGATCAAGTGTGCCTCTAATGACGCTGATCAAAAGATTGGAAGCCGTTAATACTAGGAGGGTAACAATACCCAAAATTGTACCATTGACGAAAGTTGTTGAAACAGCGAGCAAAGGACACAGCCCCAACAGTTGAACAAGTGCTGGGTTGTTGCGCCAGAGACCATCAATAGTGAGGGCGTTATAGTTAGTGTTCATGCCGAGACCAATTGGTTTGTTCAATTTCAAAACGCTCTAAGCCAGCGTTGACTGCTGAAACGACGGCTCGTGGTGTTATCGTTGCGCCGCTAAATTGATCGAAGACTCCGCCATCTTTCTTAACCGCCCAATCTTTGTCTGCTAGATTAAGCAGGCTTTTGCCTTTGAATGTGTGTATCCAATCGGAAATAGCAGGCTCGATTTTGTCCCCTAAACCGGGTGTTTCTTTGTGCTTGATGACGCGGACCCCGAGGACTTCTCCTGTCCTGCTGACACCGATCCACAGTGTAATAACACCATTGTAGCCCTTGTCAGTCTGCTGTTTGAATACGAACCCCGAAAGCTTCTCGCCAGACTTCAGTTGATATACATCTTCGTCGACCATTGTGATTGTTACAGAGGTGTCCCCTGCGATATCAATCAGTTGTTTCTGTTCAAATCGAATTTGGTTCGCTGAGATTATATTATCCGATAGTAAATTACTGATCGAGACCAATGCACCGCAGCAGGCTGCAAGCAGGACAAAAATTATTACAGGCTTCATTATGCTCGGTGCTTCCGGGTCTGAGTCTGCTCTATCACGCTGGCTATCGTTCGGTGTCACTTTGATTGCTCCTGCGCTTTGCTTAACAATGCCGGGGACGTTAGTCTCAGGCGATCAATAAGAGGGGCGGCGCCATTCATTAACAGGATGGCGAAGGCGAAGCCCTCAGGATAGGCACCTGTAGTTCGTATGACGAAAGTGATGACGCCAACTCCGATGCCAAATGCCCATTGACCTGATTTTCCTCCAGGGGACGTGACGGGATCCGTGACGATAAAAAATGCTG
>JBLHWY010000218.1:0-8391 GCA_047629195.1 Candidatus Azotimanducaceae bacterium | reverse complement strand
GTTAAAGGTCGCTGAATCCCGGAGACACTGCCTTCAACCTGAAACGTCGTGGTCATGACCATGTCGTCAGCGCTGGTCACCGTCAAAGTCCAGGTCTCACTCGTGGTATCAAACCCAGTCGCCAGCTCCGTCACCGTGCCATCACCCGTGTTCGAGCCTGCTGTCACAGCACTCACAGAGGCCAGCGTACCCGTGTTCTCAGTATCGCTGGTCAGCAGAATCGTCAACTCATCGACATTCAAAGCATCCTCATTACGATCAAGGTCCGAGACCTGCAAAGTAAGCGAAGCATCAGCCCCCTCGTAAGTCGTGGTCTCCACATCGGAGCCGTCTAAAAAGACCAGATCGCCCGACACCGCACCGCTAGCGATACTTGCATAGAAGAAGCAAGAGACTACTAAAATAAAATCGTACAACTTGTTCTTTTTCA
This sequence comes from Candidatus Azotimanducaceae bacterium, assembly GCA_047629195.1. Classification (GTDB taxonomy): domain Bacteria; phylum Pseudomonadota; class Gammaproteobacteria; order Pseudomonadales; family Azotimanducaceae; genus UBA4582. The sequence continues at coordinate 7,961 of JBLHWY010000218.1, read as the reverse complement.
TCAATTTAAACCTTAATAGTCTATCTACTAACTTCCACAGCATTGCGCTTCGCTCCGTTGTTTCTAACCGAACGAGGCTAGATCAAAAAGTACTGTAGTGTGAATTTCATAAAACGATGGTGGCTAAAGATCGTTGGCAAAAACTGCGCCGAGCATGAGGGGCTCATCAATTTCCGTTCCTATTCATGATCTCAATTGAGGTACAAAATCTATGAAAAAAGTGTGGTGAAAATTACTAACACCTACTTGGAGTTGATCAAATATTGAACGATTCTCTTTAATAAAGCTTCCGACTAACCAGCAGCAATAAACATACCAAATTCTTGTAGCCCGCTGACTGCAAGATGTGATCGTTTCTTAACCAACGATAAATTTCTTCTTTGTAAAACTATTCGACAATTTTCCCAACGGTCCATATCTGTTTTCCGCAATGATTTTGTCAAGCACTTTAACTCAGCAAAGACATGAACATTTCATCGACCTTGGGTTTGATACCGTCATGCTATCATTAAGACTATGCCTATAGCTTGCGGATAATTCATTGACTCATATCAATTAGTGAGGATTAGCATCTACTAACGTAGATTTTCTAGCGCCAACACTGATTACTCGAATTTGTAATAGAGAAACGTCTTACCTGATTCATGCCCAACGATGGGCCCACATACTGACGAGCCAATTGAAGATAAATAATAATTCAACATCCAGCTTTCAGGCGTTTATAACGATGTTATGGTTACAAAAAAGCCAATAACCTCCATGGACTAATCTTTACCTTCTACTTTCTTGCTGCTGCCATAAGCTAATCAGATCAACGGCATGATTTTCGATCAGAATGTTGTTCGCTGCTCAATTATTAACCAACGAGCTCGTAATGTTACGACTAGCACGCTCATTTTTACGATGCAGGTCAACTAGATTTCTGATTTCCAATTATACAATGATTCTGTCCAGGGCAATGATGAAGATGCCTCGCGTACATTTTGAAATCTAATGAAGTACAACGAAAATACAGGGTCGTAGGCGACAGGTTTACCCTTCTTTAGAAGCAGCCTGCACATAAGCGACAAGAGAGATATGTTGATTGAGCCATCACCAGCGTTCTCCGGCAGAAAAAAAGTAACTATAGAATGCTTGGATTTGACTTTCGCCGGACAAAATCAAAATACGGAACTAGATAAATTCTCTATACAGCTGAAATAGAACGCGCATTTTTTGCCAAAAATTAATCTCAGGAATCTATGCTTTACGCTCATGAAGATCACTGATCGACACATAATTCTCTATTCTTTAAGAGCCAAAAAATGAAGTTGATTGCTATCGCTCTGTGTCTAGTAGCGTCAGCAGGGCATAATAAGTGGCGACCCGCTAAAGCACAAAGCTATTTGTAGCTAGGAACCAGTAAGTAGTTGAATCAATTGCTTTCTGAAAATGATAGTGGGTTGTTAAACGCCAAAGTGGGTCAATTTGGCATGCCAATTGACATCCCAAGATCCTCCCGATCTGTGTCAGCCCTGAGCGGCGCAAGGACCATCAAGCAATTTACGAGCAATATGATTTTTAGTCATGTGTTCGATACTAGTCCGAGTCAAACAATACTTTCAACACATTTTCCATCTTTCTAAATCTTCCAACAATTTCGCTTCGTCGGTTTGCTTGCAACCACCTTTTTGCAACTGACAATCAATGTGATATCGATATAGTAGCTTAGTAATAAGATAACTATCGACTTAGACGAGCGGCATAGTGATGGACTTTTTTGTATGGTTTTGAGTAACGGATTAGTAGTAATGTCTTTTCTCACATTAACCCATCAGACAAGATAGTTGATCAAATAACGATCAACATCCGTGTTTCGTGAGATGGATCAATCTTCAGTTTATTCTTTGTGGTCAAACGACACTCGCTCTTATATATTGAACAGCATCACTCATTACGATGATCAGGTAGATGTTTAAGCTGGGGGTTGGTCAAGTTTTCAGCACTCCGAGTCCGTATCGGCAGTTTCTATTGGTTGTGGATGGGTTTGACAATCCTCTTACAGCGCCCTCCGCACACGGATAGAGGTTGGCTCTCCGTGCGCGCAGAATCAACTCAATGACCCTGGTTCCGACTGCTAATCGACAGAAACGACCGGCCATCCTCGTTAGCCGTACAACGCGTAGGATTGGGTCACACGATCTGTTCTGGCGGGATAACTTTGATACGAGCCATATTCACTACAACGACCATGCTGGGAAACCTGGTAGCGCTGCTGATGCCTCAATCGGAAACCGTTCATTGCTTGAGGTATCTAGCTGGACGTGGCCTAGCGCTCGGCGAGATCCCAACTGTCTCGGCTCTGGGCGATCGGCGGCTGGTTCGTGAGGCTCAATCTAGTCCGCTACACATTATTATCTTCCCTGTGGCTGGCAATCGCTTACCTGATGAGCCAGTCAGCAGTGTCACTGACTCTATTTTATATTAGTTTCGGCGGAGCCGCCTTGGCTGTGCCGATTCTTGCAATAGGTCTATATAGCTCTACTGTTTCGAAGATACTAAGAGCACAGGCCTATAGAAGCGGGGGATGGCTCTTGCGTTTCGCAACAGCAAGAGTTTTATCAACCATATATTGGTCAGTTTTCTCCTTGTTTGTTGGCTTCTGCGCTGTCTTCTGGTTCAGCCATCTTTCAGTTTACGAATGGGCTCTCATTGTTATCTCGATCCCGTTTTTCCGGCTTATCCAACAGGGTGTTTTTAGAATTCTAAGCTCTCAGTACAAAGGGTATGTCGCAGTCGACAGAAGCTTGAGAGCCGCTCGCTGGATCTACGCTGTGGTATTTGCCTCTATCTTTCTCTGTATGGGCAGTCTCATTGATGAAAGTCCTCAGCCAAAAATGCTCACCGAGATAATGCAAGCGCACCACGAAGCGGGTGTAGATATGTCTAAAAGCGTTTTGATTCAATACGCGAATCGTTATTCCGAGTACTATCACCAAGTTAAACTGGTTGCGTTTAGCGAGATCTCAGCTGGCGATATGCCATGGCCGCTAATGGTCTACCTTCTTAGTTCTATTGGGGTTTTCTATAGTGTCAGCGCAGCATTTTCAGCTTTCGCTCTGCCTGCCTCGGAATTTCGGCGCATTGCATTGCCAATAGCGGACACTGAAACAACAGATGAAGTCCCAGTACCTCAAATTATCTTTGCAAGTGCCTTAGTCACTGTGGTGCTGCTATTTATCTATATTCCGGGTCTCGCCACACTCGAAGTAAAATTGAGGACTAATCCAAATATCAGGGCACAGATTGCTGATGCCGAGCGAGTTGCACTACCCGTGTTCGAGCATATCGAAGGGCGGTTTTTCAGGCGCGGAACAATTGACGAAGTTCAGGAACTTCAAGTGGCGCTTGTCGCTAGCTCCGAAAGCAGACTTCAGGAAATCGTGCTTCTCGCTGACCTCGGTTATGAAAGAATGAAATTCAATGTGGATGGCTACCTGGACCAGTACTACAGCCTGCCGGCGGAGTATCTTCGTATTGCAGCACTAATGACAGGCTCTCTAGAGCAAAAAATTGCAGATGACCTAACAGAATCACTAGTGCAAGAGAACCCGTTCGGCGATATGGAAAGAACGGTAAACCGGCTAGTGTTGGAAAATCTCGAATTGAAGGTGGATTTCGAACAAAGTGTTGCACAAATAATGCGAGATAACGAGGTCAATCCAGTAATACCCAATTTCAAAATTGCGCGATCCGTCTCAATGTCAGAAGTAATGTCCCCGGTAGCAAAAATGGACTTGATTGATGTTCGGTTACGCGCAGCGGGCGCGGGTGTAGGTGCAATGACTGGCCTGGTAGCTGCAAAGGTCGTAGGCAAGGCTATGGCAAAAGGCACCGTAAAGCTTGCCGCAAAAGCTCTTTCTAAGGTTGCAATGTCCAAAGGGGCATCTGCCGCGGCAGGTGGCGGAGCAGGCGCGGCAATCGGCTCCTTTTTTCCTGGTATCGGCACCGCTGTTGGCGCTGTGATCGGGACGACAGTCGGAATGGCGGTAGGAGTATCTGTTGATTTTATGCTGATAAAATTAGAGGAGACTCTGTCAAGGGAAGACTTTAAGCGCGGGATAATCGCATCTATCGAGGAAGCCAAATTTGAGTTCTACAAAACTTTGCTGGTGCCCTCGCCTTGAGCAAAGAATTGCCCCTGCGTTTGCGAGATTGTCAGCAGGCATGATAATTCGACCTACTTGTGCACAAAGCTATTTCTAGCTAGGAACCAGTAAATAGTTGAATTAATTGCTTTCTGAAATGAATTTGGGTCATATTAAACGCCAAAGTAGGTCAATTTGGCATGCCAATTGACTCTCCGTCCTTCTCACTGTTTATTCCAGCGCCAATTTCCACACTTGGAACAGACCGAATCGGTTATTCTTCGATATCTAAAGCACTTTCTTTAGCTTGAACAATTACCGTTTTCTCATCACCATCTAATCCACTTCTGGGATGGTACTTGCCTAAAGGTAGAGCAGCGGCCGTTGCCGTATTATGAACCTGCAATGCGATGGGCACATAATCTGTTACGGCAGTCGTGATGGCGGTAGCGATAAGGTCGACGATAAGATTCCCTGACGACCCACTGGTGTCCATCTCCAAACGTTGAGTGTAAGACCAGAGAACCTCGTTGGTAGTAGTAGAGAGGAGCACATACTCGATGCCGACGACTACGCTGGCTGCGATAACGGCGTAGTTCTTATCCCATTCCGTAATTGTCATAAACAGAACAGCGTCAGCGCCGAAATTCTGCTTGAAGAGTGCAGTTGGTATTCCTTTAACCTGTGTTCCTTCCAAAATACCTTCTCGTCTAAAAATGTCAGCAACAACCGGCACCGGTAAAACGTAATAGCCGTGGTTGGCGAATGGTTGTGTCACGGTGGCATAAAGCAAATCGCCTGCATCGGCCGCAGTCGTCTGGTTGATTGCGGGTACGATGACAATTGATACGGGTTTTTCTGCGGAGTACATCAGCGGAAATTGTTCGTTCTTGGTGCCCGTTTCAACGCAAGCTGATAGCTGGAAAATCACGAGCAATAAGATCAGGATTCTAAAGTTCATTGCGCTTCTCCACTCTCTGCTTTCTGTCCGATGAAACGTTCCAGAAATAACCTCGATTCTGGGTAGAGGGCTATCTCGTTTTCATAATAGGTATTCGATGTTTCGTGATTGCCACGTTGATTCTCGATATAGCCCAATTCCGCATAAATGCCGGGGGGTACGCGTAAGCTTTTTTCATCTGATTTCGCGATGATATTCTGAAGTGACTCAATGTGCGCAGCTAATGTTTCGTCGGTTGGCGATTTGGTGTACTTGTATAGGGTTGGACCGTAATCACCCCAGAAGTAACCTGCCTCTGTGACAGTCGAGCACCCGGCGAACATTGTAGCAATGAGTAAGACCAGCAAACTTCTTCTAATCATTTTCTAATCCTCAGTTCTCGGGTTTGACCTTCGGCGAAATACATTTCCTGATTCACCATGATCGAATTGCCAGAAGAAACCGTAATTTGATGATTTCCTTTATCTATTTTCAACGTAACAGTTTGGAACCCTTCTTCATCCCTGTCTTTCGCGCCAAGCACCGCGCCCTTGTAAGGAGTCAGGTCTGAGGCCGCAAGCCTTCGGCTAAAGCCTGGCTCGACTTCAACTGTCAAACCGACAAGCAGCTCGCCGCGAATGACAAGAAGCGTATCCGCTTCGATCCCGACACTTCGTTGTTCAATGCTGCCACATGCTGTTAATGCCAGCGCCATGATGAGCGCTATAATTTTTTTCACGATGTTACCTATTCGTCAAGAACGTAATAATTTTCGAATGAGGAACCAAGTTGGCCCTCGATGATCGAGACGAACGATAGTTCGTTAAATTCGTCGTCGCCGATGGAAGTGACTACTTCTACGGTTGATACTTTTTTCCCCGGCAACGCGATAGTGGCGCCCGTCTGGGGATTCTTGACGGAACGACCATTTTCGTAAACAAATAACCGTGTCCCAGGGCGTAATCCCTGACTCTCACCGCCGGCAATAATATAAAGATCATCTTCTTGCGCCAAGACATACGAACGCCACGGACCATTGGTCATATTCTCGACCAAGTTACTCGTCAATTGTGAGATCGCGGCTGAAATCGCCTTGTCAGTAAGACTTTGGTCATACCCGGCACTTGAGCCGACACCAAAGGTCTTCTTTGCTTCTGAGACGGATTCTCCCGCACCCTCAGCAGCGAAGATGATTCGCCCTGTGGAAACATCTATCAACCTGACGTTGACCTTTGAATAAGCTTTTTGAATTTTCTTACGCGTGAAGAGCCCGCTATCGCTTTCGGTCGATCGGCCAAACTCGCTAACCGATCCGACGATGAGATAATCAAGCCCGATGCCGTCAGCTTTTAGACCCGCCATCATCTGCTCTGCACTAACCTCGTCTGAATCAAGGCGTTCGAACATCAAAAACTTGCCAGTATCCGCCAGTCTTGCGCTGAGTATGTCAGCAGCTTGTTTGCCAAGTCGATCTCCCGAATTATCGACCAAAAATGTATTTCCGGATTGCGTCTCGTTTGAAAATCGGGCGATGCCAACTTTGCGCTTCAATACAACGCCAACGCTTTCTGTGGCTTCTTGCGTTGTGGCGTCGATGAAGTTCTCGGCGCGGGCGCTCACTTGAACTGCAGCCATTGAAACTAACAATATAACTAAGGTTAAGCTGGTGCGATATGTTGTGTCGAACTGGAATAGCATGGTCTCTCCTAAGTACTTGGTACGGCCAGCAATCCGGCTTACTTCTAACGATATAAACATCTTTGATGTACGAAAGCGATTGATTTAAACAATATATAAACCCAGCCCGCGACCAGGGCTCGATACTTGTTCGTTATTTAACCATGCCATCGTTAGCTCATGCCTTTTGTCCATCAGCAAACAGTACTGAATGAATATCATACCTAACATCAATGAGACGACCATTTTACATATGACAAGAACACGACCTCCATTCCTAGCCCCTCAAAGGTATTCAAACTTCCAATTCCTTCATGGGAGCGCAGTTTGATTCCGGCCCCCTAACAACCACTTGACGCCCGCGCAACATATTGCTAAATCTCCGCCCACATCAACAGAAGAGCTGAAGCTCTCGCCAACCTGCCTACCCGGGCAAGGTGGCTCCCGAAAGGGGATGTGGCCATGTTGCAATTGTACGGGACACAAAAGAACCGCGTCGACCTCCCCTGATGAATATCATAATCAACGGAGGTTTCTTTATGTCTGGGATTTGTGAGTTAAATAACCCCAACAACATTTTTGACCAGTTATTGATCAACCAACTGTACACCGAAGCCGAGCAGGCAGTGATGAACAAGTGGATTGCAGCTTCGCCTATTTCTGCGTGATCACCGCCTCCCAGGACTCAACTGACATGTATGGCACACCGATGAAGCAATTGGCTTTATTTACGCTAACAACATTGATGAGGCTGTTGGTGCGTCGATTAATATCAGAACAAGAGAAGGTGAAAGGTATGTCTAACAAAATTGACGACGAGATGACGGAAAGAGTCACGCTGGAAATGGCGCTGGAAGAGGCAAACCTATTTGGCAGAAGCTGGCAGGAAGGTCGAAGTGGGTGACTATTCGGTGTTACCGGGTCTGGAATAAATTATTGGCACAATCGATCAAGCCAAGATTACCGCTTTAAACACGCTCGCCAAGAAAAATTTGGCGAGCTGGGCCAGCGCCAGACGTGAAACTGGCGCGTCAGAGCAGACCGTGCAGGTCTTGAGTGGTGATTGGGGAGCGGTGACGCTCAAACTCACACAAGCATATGGCAAATGTTTTGCTGTACTCAATATGGCCAACGCCTATGTGGAGGGCACCATAGCCCAAGAGGACGCCCGGAGGAATATGATCAAGCTTCAGACCGGTATCTACCAGAAATAACGG
>JBLHWY010000217.1:0-8431 GCA_047629195.1 Candidatus Azotimanducaceae bacterium | reverse complement strand
GTCTATAGGAGCCCTAGCGGAAGTTGTTGAAGGCAAGGTCGATATATTCAGAACCATTATTGAGACTCTGCCAGTGATTATTGAATCGACAAAGACCAATGCCGCAAGTTTAGCTGGCAATTCAAATCTTCAAAGTATTGCGGTTGATGCGGTAGTAGATCTTATCGCAAATACAGTCGAGCAGAAAGCAGATGAGTTCTTCGCCGATACGGTGGATCTGGTTGAATTGCTAGAATCTCCCAGTTTTCAAGAAACGGCTGTTGATGTGATTGTTTTAACGGTCGTACCTGTATTGGAGACCTTTGTTGATGATCCAAACATCGACGATATTCAGTCTGGTCTTAAAACGGTTGTTAATAGCATAACAACAGAAGCTGCCAACGTAACCAGTAGTTTTGAATATACAGCGACATCAACGGACGTCAGCGATTTGGTGGCTGGGTTTGTTCAAGATAAGATCGCGCCAGAAACAACGCTTGATCGCAATGATTTGCTTAACATTCAAACTGGCACAACGGATGTCGCAGAGAAGGTTACGGTAGTAGTTGACGTCGCACAGGTACAAAATGACATCCAAGACTTTTCTCAAGAAAATCCGGATCTAGTCGAGGGTTCCGTATCGGACCTGATTGAAGTGATCCCGCCAAGCAACTGGGGAGAGGCAAGGTGGGGCGGCTTTAACTGGGGCTGAAAAGTCCTGTCCTTCGCAAATACTCGCAAGCATTGCCACGATTGCCTTTCAGACATTTTCAGATTAGTGTCTCTTGATGTTACTTTTGATCCAAACATTCAAGAAATGGCTAGCTCGAAAGCTTGAGGTTGACACCGTCGAGCATTCAGGTTGTATTGGCGTCACATGTCCAAGGGACCTAATCGAGGAAGACTCAAGCTGGGTGCCGAAGTAAAATCCCTCGTACTGAAACTATCAACAGTAAATCTGTTGTGGGGTGCGCCCAGGATTTATAGTGAGTTGCTGAAACTTGGTATTGAAATTTCAGAGCGGTCTGTGTCTGGGGTTATTAAGCGAAATAGCCCTAAGCCACGATCTCAAACTTGGAGGACGTTTGTAAAAAATCACTTGACAGATATGGTCGCTGTCGATTTTCTTGTGGTGCAAACCATTCGTTTTAAGATGTTGTTTGGGTTCGTTGTGCTGAGCCAAGATCGCAGAAAAGTGACTCATTTCAATGTCACTCCAAATCCAACAGCGCAATGGACTGCACAACAAATTATTGAAGCCTTTCCATGGGATGGGGCCGCCGAGATACAGCACCGAAATATTTACTTCGAGATAGGGACAAGATTTTAGGGGAATACCTCTTCTGCCAAAAAATGCCTCTACTTCGTCACCCTACCCTGCTACCTCATTCTGAGCACAAAATATTGACACACGCAATTTCTTGTCAGGCATGCTTTCGGGGAAATCAATTCCGCTCGTCAAACGAGATTGAGGCAGCAGAAGTCGTCCGGATGCTTCCATCACTTGGTCCTCAAAATCATCCCACGAAAAATCGAAACGATGGAGCATGCCTAAAATCCAACCACCCGGATTTAGTAGCTCGGTGCAGTACTGTATGAGGGCGGAAAAATCTTGACCATTTGTTTTATGTTTTGCATAGGGTGATTGATAAATTTTAGGTGGTGGGTCTAATATTATTCCATCAAACTTCTGACCTGCCTTAATGGCCCTTGGGAGATGTTTGTAAACATCTCCACGGAGAAAATTTCTCGCTTCAAATTTAACATTGTTGATTTGATAGTTTTCTTGGATTCGAGGTAATAACTCCTTTGATCGATCAAGATGTATAACCTCGGTCGCTTTACCGTAGGCGGAACTAAGTCCTAAACTTCCAGTGAAGGCAAATAGATTTAAAATTCTACGATTGGAACTGTTATTAACTAGCCAGTTGCGAGCATCACGGGCGTCAAGATATAAACCGGAGTTATGCGTGGCATCCAATTTCACCCTGAATTTTAGCTCATGCTCATCACAGGTTACGTCGGTGTCTTTCCCACGGAGAATATCAGTTCGCTCTTTTAGACTAAAGCCTAAAGACTGGTGACCTTTTGCGATAATATTTTTGAAAGGAAATACTTTCAAAAGAGCTTGGGTTAAATCAGGTAAATCTCCGCGGATATCTGTCTTGTAGTCGATAACGGCGGCGTCATTGAATTTCTCTATTACGGTGCCCTTTGATCCTTCCTCGTAGCCATGAAATACACGAAAGCAGTCGATGCTGGAATCTTGCCAAAGCGGTTTTCTTTTTTCCCACGCAACTCTAATCAATTCTTGCCAGTTGATTGTTATATTGGAATCCATTACTTCTCCGATGTTTGAAGTCACATCGCTGTAACCGCAAGGTTTTCATAGAACGGGTGAATCGGGCCCAGCACTTTAAAGACAAGTGCAAGATGGTGTTCGCCCATTGTGGCTCACGCTTTGGCATCAGCTGCGAAAACGAGTTGCACATTAACGCAACAAATTAACAATTGGAAACCCAACGCGAGTAGCAGCATTTAGCGATATAATCAGCCGATTCCAGTAGCCATAGTAGTCTTCGAAGCGTATGAGAATTGTTTTAGCACCAATGGAGGGCCTTGCAGACGTGCACCTGCGACGCCTGCTCACGGCCCAAGGCGGTTTTGATTGGGCGGTTTCCGAGTTTGTACGGGTCGTAGATCGAGCATATCCTGATAGGGTTTTTCATAACATTTGTCCAGAACTGCTAAACGGCGGAAAAACAGATTGCGGTACGCCAATTCGGGTTCAACTGCTGGGAAGCCATTCAGATGCCATGGCAGAAAATGCACTGCGGGCAGTTGAGCTTGGCTCTTATGGCATCGACATCAATTTTGGCTGCCCAAGTAAGACCGTCAATCGCCGCCAGGGTGGAGCTGCGATGCTAAAAGAACCAGACAGCCTATACAGAATCGTTAAAGCTGTACGTCGCGCGTTGCCAAAGCAAATCACTGTTTCCGCCAAGATGCGGCTCGGCTATGACGATGTATCGCTGATGCTGGATAACGCTTGCGCCATTGAAGCTGGCGGCGCAACCGAGGTGACTGTGCACGCCCGCACTAGGCTGCAAGGTTACGCACCACCCGCACACTGGGACGAACTGGCAAGAATCAAAAGCGCTATCAACATTCCACTTATTGCCAACGGTGATATTTGGACAGTCGAGGACTACCACGCTTGCGTTGCTACTTCAGGTACAACGGACGTGATGTTGGGCAGAGGCGCCGTGCGATCGCCGGACCTTGCCAGCCGAATTCGCCAAAATCAAATGACAGAAGTGCAGTGGCAAGTGGTGCGTCAGTTGTTAATCGATTTTTGGCAAGACATCAGAAAAACACTGCCGGAAAAAGATTGCGCAGGAAGACTCAAACAATGGGTCAATCATTTACGCAAGGTACATCCCGATGCTGAAGCGCTTTGGCATGAAATTCGGGCAGAGAAACAGTGTCCGAAACTAGAACGCTTAATTGAAGCTGCCTAGATGAAACAAGAGTGTTGCACATCCTCCGTGGTTCAATTTCGGCACGTGAATCCCACAAGGTCAGGCTGTTGTTAGGTCTTAGGCACAGAGTAAAAGCACCCTCGTTGCGTCGACGGTTAAAGATTTAGTCGATGCTATTACCGCCTCAGTTGTTCTAATGTAAAAAACAAGACATCTATGGATACTCCATCCCATTCAAGTCATTTTTGGCAATAGCTTCCCGATTTGGCGTTTGATCAACGTAATCCGGGTCGATGATTCTTTTTCTCTTTCGGCGACCTGCCCCCAGTAGCTTGATCAGTAGCATGCTTCCATCACAGTACGGCCGGCATCAAGCTTCATGACGGTCTGGAGCAGATTGGCTCTGGTGACTTTCTTATTGTTGACAGGCAGACGATGTTCGCTAAACAGGCAGACCTAGAAAATGTTTTTTGTGAGACCAATGCTAATTGCGTTGTCGTTCATAGTTGGGTACCCAGTCGTGCATTTTTATTAGGGACTGACACAACAACGGGTAAAGATTTTTCTCATTGAAGAAACTGGATCGAGAACAGGATATTGGCACCAAGCGATGTTTTCACCGTTTCAGTCTATGTCTATGTTGCTATAAGCAATCATTTTCTAACTGGTCGATTAGGTAAGTCAGACCGCCAGTAATGGCAGCAACCTGAGCTTGAATGCAATTTTCCGGGGTGGATTTAGGACTGTCAGGATAAACTTCTGTGGTGGTGACAAACCGCGCATTGGTCATCCCCGCGCATAAGCCCAGCGCACCCACGTCGTAATTGATCACGCCATGCTGCTGCAATTCCTCTCCAATTATCTTTCCATCGATGGCAGGCGCAATATGGGTAACAGCCTCAACTGAGTTGATGATCGCTGTCAGGAAATCGACAGCGGGTCTGGCCGTGTCACCGACAGTGTAAAAACCATCCGGGATTTCCCATTCCTTTTGGAAGATCGCATCCCGGGCAGCAAGTGCCGGCCGGAACTCTGTATTGTCGGTATCGGTGGTTTCATGTAGGTCAAAATGAGCGAGAAAAGAGATGGATAAGCTTTCTAAAAAAGCCATGGCTGCTGCGGCTTCTTCTGCAGGACTGTTGGCTACGAATGCGCGGTTTGGGTCAATAGCCAGCGGATTCCAGCGGTTTATCGTCTCATAACCCCAGGGGCTGACGCAGGGTAGTATCACAAGATTGAATTGGCTTGCGAAGTTCGCTGCTTGCGTCTGAGCGAATCGAATTGCGCCTTGCACACCACTAGTTTCGTATCCATGCACGCCACCCGTAATCAATATATTAGGTAAAGCGTGATCCCATTGCTTGCTCTTTAATACAAAGAGCGGGTAGCGCGCTGGCACATAAGTTAGCTCACCGTAGCGCTCAACATGGAAATAGTCAGTCACAGTATCGAGTTTGGCTTCGACCTCGTTCGCAAATGAACGTTTAACCGATTGCTGAACAAGCCATAACGCCTTGTCGTGTTCGGTCCACGCCGTGCCTGGCGCACCTATTGGGTAGTCTACCGACTGCTGCATAATATGAAGTGTCCTGAAAAGTGTCGGCTTAGATTACGGTACCGTCTCGATTCCATAAGTATGCCGCATCACTAGAGCTACAAAAACCTGCAAATGATTTAGTCTTGGCAATTAGGCCGTCATCTCAAGGTATCCCCATTTTTCTTGCAACTGCTGCCAGCGCTGAAACTGCGCATCATCATCAGCGGTATTGGTTGCTTCTTCTACTTTGCTTGCATACGTTTGCGCCATATCCCAGGTCACAGTCTCGAGCGCAAAACTAATGTCTTCGAGAATGTCTGCAGAAAACTCAATCACAAATAGATCAAGCTTAGGTTCAATACCGGACACATGCGGCTTACTTTGAAGCAGCGCTTTAAGGTGCTCAGATGCATGACCCTCAACAAACTGCACTGTGTCGTTGAGTTCAAGTCTGGTCATCAAGTTAAGGTTTTCGATCACATTTTTACTCATAACAAGCTCAATTTTTGAAAACAGCTTTGCTGGCAATTTAAGACCACATGTTTGAGCCACCGCAAACAACCAGGGCCTGACCACTCATGTGCCCGCTCGCATCAGATGCTAGATAGGCTGCCAGGCCTTTTAGATCATCTGCTTCACCAAACTTGCGAAGCGGCACTATTTCCGCAGCGCGGGCTTCACCTTCAGGGTTATCCCAAAGTGCTCGAGCGAAATCAGTTTTAATCACACCGGGGCAAATCGCATTCACACGAATGCCATGGGGACCATTTTCCAGCGCCAGGTTTCTCACTAATGCGATATCCGCAAGCTTGGAAATATTGTAAGTGCCGAGCGTATCAGACGCACCAAGCGCGCCCGTTGACGCTGTAATCATGATGGAACCTTTCCCTGCTGCAATCATATCTGGTAACACCATCTGACAAAGCCAATGAGTCGACCGAACATTGCTGTTCATGATCTTGTCAAAAGCGTCATCGGGAATTTCTGACATTGGACCGTAGAAAGGATTCACACCTCCGTTGCTGACCAAAATATCGATCTTACCGACCTTCTCCCGAGTTTGATCAACAAGGGCTTGAAGTTGATCTTTGTAACCGATGTTACAAGCAATGGCCGTAGCGGCGCCTTCCCCAAATTGCGCGTTGATACTCGCCGCTGCGGCATCGCAGGCATCCTGCTTTCGACTTGATATCACGACCTTTGCACCCTGCTCAGCGAGCGCCTCTGCCATCGCCAGACCCATGCCTTTAGATGAAGCCGTACACAATGCAACCTTGCCAGTCAGGTCAAAGAGTTGTTTTACAGTCCGCATAAATATCCCTTAAGTTTTATTAAGCTAATTATTGAAAGGGCTAATTGTGACAGGAACCCAGCTCGATTCAAGCTGGATTTATAGTGGTCAGGAAATACGGGGACAAGTTTACTTAACTGCTACGAAGTAAAGAATGTCCGCACAATTAAGCAAACTGTTACTGGAATTCTGGAATTTCTGTGTCAGATAGGCTAGGTGACCAACCAACGATCCAGCTTTTCTTCGAGTTCGACGGGATCGATGGGCTTTGTGAGATAATCATTCATGCCTGCCGCAAGACACCTCTCTCTGTCACCGAGCATTGTATTGGCCGTAAGCGCGATAATCGGCACGTCTTTAAGCGCAAGTTCATTACGAACTTTTCTAGTGACCTCGTAACCATCCATGACTGGAACCATCCATGACGGGCATTTGACAATCCATTAGCACGAGGTCGTATTCGTTACCTGCGATCAAGTGAACGGCGACCTTCCCGTTCTCTGCTAGATCTAGAGATACCTGCATATCTTCAAGCAGACTTAAAAAGATCTCTGCATTGATGGCGCTGTCTTCAACCATCAAGATGCGAACTTTATCTAGATTACGGTCCGTCTTTTTCACGATAGCAACCGGCGTCAGTTCTGCGTCTGGTTCCACTGGTAGCATGGGTAGGTCGAACGTAAAGGAACTGCCCTTGCCCAGTTCGCTGGTTACCGTAAACTCGCCCTGCATCAAAATGACCAGCTGATTACAGATGGATAAGCCGAAACCAGTGCCGCCATATTTGCGGGTGGTCGATGCATCCGCCTGGGTAAAAGGTTCACAGATATCTTTCAGTGCGGACTCGGCGTTCTCATCCACGACCTGATGTAGTGCACGCTGGAATATATCTTCGAACAACACACGGACATCAAAAGTTGTTTCTCCTATTTCGATTTTTTCAGATTCAATTTTTGTAATGTCGAGTAGATCGTTAGTCAAATGCAGCAAGTTTTTAGAACTTGTAAGGCCAAGGTCTAGGAATTTTAGGCTTAGAAAAGATCAAAGATAGAGGCAGAGACGCCCGTGCCTTATTTTTTGCTCTTTTGTGACCGCATTATCGGGGATTCTATATTTCGAGGGTGTTGGCTAGAAAAGTGAGAGGACTACGACGTCATCAGGTATGCGAGAATGATGTAACTCACCGCTTTCCAGGACAGACCATGAAACGACTCAAAGCACCCAGCGGCCTCAAAGCGCCCATCGCGGCCCAGCGCAAGCATATCAGTTATCACCACAACAGGACGCTCAGCGACGCCTATCACTGGCTTAAGGATCCCGGTTATCCTGATGTCACCGATAAAGAAGTACTGCAATATCTAACGGACGAGAATGCTTACTACACGGCCGCCATGGCTCCTGCGGCAGGACTGCAGGAACAGTTGTTTAGCGAGGTCAAAGGCCGCATAAAAGAGGATGATACTGCAGTACCCTGGCGTGAAGGTGACTATGAATACCGCTGGGCCTATGCCACTGGCGCGGAGTATCGCCAGTGGTTTCGCCGACCTGTAGGTAGCCAGGACTGGAACCTGTTGTTGGATGAAGTAACGGAAGCCGGCGACAAGGACTTCTTCCAACTCGGTGCTTTGAGTATCAGCAACGACGGCACGCGGATGGCCTGGAGCTGCGATGATAACGGTTCAGAACGCTTCACGCTGCGTGTCCATGATTTGACAACTGGTGAGGCACTAGCTGATGAGATTCCCGAGGCCGGCCCGGACATCTACTGGGACACCTCCGACGATGGCTTCATGTATGTCTTAATCAGTCCGGAGTGGCGACCCTTTCAAGTCAAATACCACCGACTTGGTGCATCCATCATCGAGGACCTACTGATCTATGAAGAGACCGATATGAGTTTCTTCCTGGGTGTGAGTCTCAGCGCTAGCCGCGAGTGGTTTATCCTCCGCAGTGGTGATCATGTGACGGCGGATAATCGCATTGTACCGGCCGCTGCGCCCACGACCCCCGCACAGCTAATCGTTGAGCGCATTAGTGGGCGTGATTCGGAAGTGGATCATGGCCAGGATCAATTCTTTTTCCGCGTTAACGATACGCACCCTGATTTCCGTATTACCTGCGCGCCCACCGCGACGCCTCACG
>JBLHWY010000216.1:0-8494 GCA_047629195.1 Candidatus Azotimanducaceae bacterium | reverse complement strand
CCATGGCACCTGAAATTGCCATGTGCATGGCTGGGATGTTGAGAAACAAGTTGAGTACCATAGCTCCAAGCATTACTAGCATCCCGACGAACAGCATGCCGCCCATGAAGTTGAAGCTCTTTTTGGTAGTTAGGACGTAAGCACTGAGAGACAAGAAGATGACACCTGTTCCACCTAAAGCTGTTCCGACCAAGGCCGATCCACCTGGAATTGAAACGTAGTGGTTGAGCATTGGGCCCAATCCGAAGCCGAGCATACCGGTGCAAAGGAATACGATGCCTATGCCGCTTGCAGAATTTTCGTATTTAGGGAGCACAAACATCAAAATCACGATTGCGCCAATGGTACAGACCAGAGAAGCCGTGTGTGGCGGAGCAATGGCCATTGACACTGCAGCCATGACAGCACTAAAAAGCAGTGTGGCCGATAGCAGTGCGTAGGTGTTTCGAAGGACGCGGTTAGTCGAAAGGATACTATCCGCTGTCTTGTTGAGTGTGACTGCGTTAGTGTTTTTCATACCTGAATAGACTCCTGATTGTTGATAGGGGCGAGGAGCTACTCCTCTACCGCCTTATTTACCACTATAACGTTATAGCGACTGATCGAGTGGATGGATTGCTCGTATTTTTCGATGTGTCACATCGAAAAAGCTGTGCCGCTCCCGCATATCACTAAGTTTATTGATCTATTGTGGCAAATCAAGGTCTTATATGTCCATCTTTCAAAGAATTAGTGCGAATTTACCTCAGAAGCTGCACATCTTGGCTGGAATCTTGTAAACTTCGCCCCATCGGAGAGGTGGCAGAGTGGTCGAATGCGGCGGTCTTGAAAACCGTTGACTGTTAAAGGTCCGGGGGTTCGAATCCCTCCCTCTCCGCCAATACCGTTCCTAAGTGGATGAAATTCAAGCAAAAAAATATTTTTGAATTTTTCAATAGGCCATTCATTAGGCCACTTTAGCGGCTGGCCTTGCATTTAATTGATCGTTGCAAAATCAGTTTAATAAATACCGGTGTCCCCCGTTAAAGATGATGAGCCCGATTTCTTTGGTACGTCTAAGCGACTCGCCAACAGTGGTGGTAAGTTTTTTCATGGGACGTCCGTATGTGGCTGGTACGCCATGCCGCGAAGTGCCCTGCGATTGCGTGAAATCCAGTGGACTAGTTAACCTATTTATTTAATTGGTAATGGGGGTTCAACCGTGTTCACATGATTTCATAAGATACCACATGAAACTGATTTGTAATCAGTAGGTCCCGAGTTCGACTCTTGGTGCCGGCACCATATAGATCAGTGAGTTACAGCTGATTTTCTAATTCCCAAAAAACTGACTTTCCGTTTCAGGTGCTCTGGTCTACAGCTGGTCTACATTCGTGCAGTGCTAGAGGGTTTACGCCTCGCGTGACTACCTCTCAAAACTCCTTTGTCGATACTCTCGCGCACGTGGCTGGGGCTATGCGATACCACATTTACCAACATTGAAAACCTAGCCAGAAGCTACCGGTGACCTGGCTCTGTCAGGCTTGCAAGTCATTGACCGCTCGCTCTGACTGCCTCCCGAAACTGCCGATACTAATCATCCCTTGCGCACGAGGGCTCGATCCCTGTGCATGGCGAATTACTGATTATCGCTGGAAATCAGCAGTTTGCTCTGTCTGTCATGACTAGACCCAGAGGCTATATTAGATTTGCCATCCAAATCTAGCGTAGGAACCAGTCATGATAGCTACCAGTGCCTGTATGCAGACGCAAGCGTGCTAATGAGCCCATAAAGGCACACCAAACATCTGTGCCAGTTGATTCCCCAGATCCTTAGCCTTTTCGGAATTCAGCGTGATGAATACGTTGTGCCTTTCTGCATCCGACGTGCACAGGTTGACTTGATACTCAGTGTAACGGCTGCGTCGCTTACTCCTGCTAGATCGATGTTTCACGACGCGGGAAATCGTTTGAATAGCTATGATGTCTTGCGACTGTATATGCTTGAACAATGAAGTTTTATCGAGAGAGACTGATAGGGACCACGATCGTACAAAGGCAACTCCTGCATCACGATTGATCACCAATTGCTCATTGTTACTATGGTAAATCCCCAAACCTGCAACTACAAACAGCACACCAATGAACAACAAGGGAATTGAACCCGGACCGTCAAATGATGTGAACGTGTTCGCTGCCCACAATCCGGCTAACACAAGACCTAAAATGATGAATACCAAGCTGAAAGCCAGCGATACGACTGTGGGCTTTATTCGCAAAGTATCGTTGTTGACAGGCTGAATTCTTCGCGATTCGAAGTTCGAAGAGGTCACCAACAACGCGGTATCTGCTGGAGTAGGCATGTTTGTATTTTCCGTCATCATTTTCAGTACATCAAAACTGTTGCTCAGCATTCGTCGTCCATAGTTGCCACATTGAAAATGACGCCACCAGTTCTCAAGCCCTCATCAAGTAATAAGTTAAACC
The DNA here is from genome assembly GCA_047629195.1 of Candidatus Azotimanducaceae bacterium. GTDB lineage: Bacteria > Pseudomonadota > Gammaproteobacteria > Pseudomonadales > Azotimanducaceae > UBA4582. The sequence continues at coordinate 6,028 of JBLHWY010000216.1, read as the reverse complement.
TGTCAGTGTGACATTAGCCGCGCGTTTGGCACTGATGGCTATATCACATCTGAATTCCGAGCAGTAGCACAGAATAAGGTTCCGTCGCAAACTCAGGGCCCGGCGACAAGAACCGTGTAACCGATATTGATCTAGCCAGCCAGCGCATAGAACAACTCAGCAGGCAGTTTTGATATGCCCGCTTTGTACCGTATCTGGCTTTTGCGTAACATTCGTATCAGCTCTATTCCTGTCAATGTGCGTTGAGCGCAGAAGAAACTCTTGAAGCCCAACATCGGTTTGGTGATACGTTTTATCCGTCGATGATCTTGCTCAATGATATGGTTGAGTTATTTGCACTGGCGAAGATCTATCCGTTTGGATTCCTCATTATTGTGTTGCCGAATTGCGGCAGTAATAGAGCCGCTCTTATCGATGTTGATTAAACCCGGTTTACCGCACGAGCCAATAGCTTTTCTTAGGAAGCGCAATGCAGCGCGCTTATCACGCTTTGCAGTGAGTAAGAAGTCAATGGTTTCACCCTTCTTATCCACTGCTCGGTAATAGTATTTCCATTGGCCTTTCATCTTGATGTGGTTCGGCCGGCGCTCCGGTCGTCGAGCCGCCAACGCCCACAAGGCTTGTGTTTCTTCATTCTGAATTCTTTTTCCAGCTGAGGTGCATAATGAATCACCCAACGATGAATCGTACTTTGATTAACGTTGATACCTCGATCCTGCATCATCTCTTCTATATCACGGTAGTTCAAGGCATAGGCCAAGTACCAGCGGAAACTTCGCAAAATCAACTCTTGCTTGAAATGCCTGCCGCTAAAGGATATCGTCGCCATGTCTGTAAAGCCGCAAACTAACGAATTTAACAGACTTACGCTGTCTGCGACAAAACCAACTCGACAACTATTCGTGGCAATCACACTGCAATGGATTATATTTGACTCTGACCGCAGCCTGAGTTTCGAACTCGCCATGCACAGGTAAATTTGTTGTTTGATGTCAATTACTTGCCCTGTACGCATTTACTTGCGACGTTGTCGAAAACACTGGTCATAAAAGTCGTACATAGCCAAAGAAACTACAAAGGCAACAATGATAATTATCGGCATGCCACCTTTTAATCCTGCAAAGCCGGTGGCAATACTATGGGCCAAGCCGATAACAAAAGTCATCATTACTGCTAAGCCAAAAAATCCGGTGATGATATTTACCCGTCTGGAATTCACAGCAGTTCTCCTAATTGTGTTTGTCAGTGACGGCATGTAATTGATCAAGCAGCCAATGTGTAGTACGCATCAGTCGGTCATCTCTCTCAAAAGCCCCCACCAATTGTACGCCGAGAGGCATCTGATCTTGCGCGCTCAGCAGGGGTAACGATACGCAGGGTAAGCCACAGAGTGTCCAGATGACAGAACAAACAGGATCTCCAGTGCCATTGCCCAGGGTAGGTGCAACACTCACGGCAGATGGTGTAACAATCGCATCGTAGTCGTGAAAAAATGTATTGAACCAGTCGGCGGCTGCCGATTTTATGCCCACGGCTTCATCGTATTCATCTTGTGTTCGACCCTCTGCGCGACGCAAACCATTGCACATCGATTCACTCATTTTATTTCGATGATGATTCCATTCAGTATCCAGACATCTCAAAATTTCATAGTCGTTTATAATCTGATGACAGCGAATAAGTGCCTGAAATGACACCGGTGCATCTATGCGATCCAGATTGGCCTTTGTATCTTCATCAATAACCGTTAGCAACTCATCAAATGCCTCCTTGGTCGAGGCTTCATATCGATCTGCATACGGAAGATCTATCCACACCAAGCTGGGTTCGGCGGGTACATCAGAGTAATAGCCTTTCAGGGCTTCAGGCTGTGGATAGGCTTTGCTCAGTACATCATGCGGGTCAAACCCTGCGATCACATCCACGAGTAAACTTACATCTTCCCCATCTCTGCCAAATACTCCCAACTGGTCTAATGAGGGCGATGTCTGCAATACACCTCGGCGCGATATCAAACCTTGGGAAGGTTTGAAACCAAACACCCCATTAAAGGAGGCTGGTCGTATCACCGAGCCGCCTGTTTGGCTGCCAATTGCTAGTGGCACATGGCCGGCAGCTACCGCTGCAGCCGAGCCGCTGCTGGATCCTCCAGGGGTACGATCCAGGTTGTGCGGATTGCGAGTTGGGCTTTCGTTCATCCAGGCCATTTCGCAAGACACTGTCTTACCCAAAATAATTGCACCTGCTTCATGCAATTTTTCTATAACTGCCGCATCTGCATCAGGTTGGCGACCACGATAAATCGATGTGCCTCGCTCTGTAGGCATTGTGGCCGTATCCACAATGTCTTTGATGCCAATAGGTATGCCATGAAGAGGGCCAATCGGAAAACCATGCTGGCGCCGCTGATCCAGAAAGCGAGCGCGTTCAAGTGCGGACTCTGCGTCGAGGTAAGCCCAAGCCTTGATCTGTGGTTCAGTGCTATCAATATTGTCCAGGCACTGTTGCACCAGCGATTCACATGTGAGGCTACCCTCTTTTATGTACTGAACACACTCGCGAACAGTAGGTTCCTTAATATCAGTTGTCATGATGGTTGTCAGTGGCGTTACGGTACATATTCGCCAAACAGTACGTCAGGCAACCACAGGGCGATACCTGGGAACATGTACATCAAAAACATCGTAAATATGACGATACCCAGATACGGCATGATGCCTTTAAAAATCATCATCAATTCAATTTGTTTCTTTAAGACACCTTTCAAATAGTAGGCCGACATCGCCATGGGTGGCGTTAGGAAGGATGTTTGAAGATTCAATGCAACTAGCATCGCAAAGAAGTACGGATTAACACCAAAGGTATCGAGCATCGGTAGGAAAATGGGTACAAAGATAATCAGTATCTCTGACCATTCCAACGGCCAGCCAAGTAAAAATATAATGAGCTGAGCAAGCACGAGGAACTGCCATGGTTTCAGATCCATTGCAAGAACCCAATGTTCGATGATGTCATGACCACCCAGGTACGAAAAAACTGATGCAAAGGTCCATGAGCCAACGAACAACCAGCACACCATCGCCGTCGCTTTAGCCGTAAGGAAAACCGATTCTTTGACTTTTATCCAGTTCAATGAGCGGTACAAAGCTGCTAACACAAGTCCACCCATTGCACCCATTGCGGCCGCTTCGGCAGGTGTTGCAAGACCACCTAGAATAGAACCCAAAACTAACATGATAAGCAGGGTCAGAGGGACAAAGGATGTCAATAAATTTAACCATATTTTGCCTCTTGACGGCGCATCGGTCATATCAGGCTTTGGAGCAATGGACGGATTTATCCAGACCCGGATGACGACATAGACCATATAAAAACTTGCCAAAAGAAGCCCTGGAATCACCGCAGCTGCATACAAGCGAAGCGGTGATAACTCGGCAATTGCTGCATAAACAATCAACATGATAGAGGGCGGAATCAAAATGCCCAACGTGCCGCCGGCGCAAATGACACCAGCTGCAAAATCCTGACGATAGTTGGCCTTAGCCATGGCGGGGTAGGCGAGTAGTCCCATCAGCGTTACTACAGCACCGACAATACCGCTGGCCGTTGAAAATACAGTGCAGGTTATCAGGGCAGCGATAGCCATGGAACCGGGTAAGTTTCGAGCGGCCATCTGTAACGAAGAAAACAGGCGACCAACGATATTCGCGCGCTCGACGACATAGCCCATGAATAAAAACAGTGGAATAGCAACGAGGATGTCATTCTCCATGACAGAGTAGGTATTCTGGTTTAGCAAATAAAATATCTGATTGCTAAATACATCCTGCAGACTTGTTATCGATCCTTCTGTGTAGTAAGCGTAATACCCGAATCCCACACCCATCGCCAACAGTGTGAACGCGATGGGAAAACCCAGCAACACGAGCACAATGAAGAGCGACAGCATCAGAATGGCTACTTCTGGATTTGTCATTTTTGTCAGGTATTCAATAAAGAAGTGGAACTTAATTCAGCCGATGTAGCTGGCGCTTGTATGGCAATGCTATCTAGATGGATTTCTGTTCTATGGGTGTTGCTACATTGCCTCCAAAATCAGGCGGCGGCTCATCAATTAGCAGGTCTTCGGTTTCGTGCACATCTAGCAGCCGTTCCTGCCAAACACCAGAGCGCATGGCTTTCCCGCAGCGGAGTAGTTCGGCGACACCTTGCAGAATAAGCAGTCCCCCTGCCAACGGAATAAGGGTTTTGAAGAAATATATCTGAATTCGCGCAGGGCTGTTCCAACTGACCTCTTTATAACGCCAGGAATCTGAAGCGATTTCTGCCCCATACCAAAACAAGGCAAGCATGCCCGGAAAGAAAAAGATCAAGTACAACAAAAAGTCAAGTGAGGCTTGTACACGCACCGGAAAGAGTCGATAGAGCACGTCAGCGCGTACATGACCATCTTGCGCCAGAGCGTAAGGGCCAGCCATTAAGAACAGCGCACCATACATCTGAACCATCATGTCAAAAGCCCAAACAGTCGGACTGTTCAGTACATATCGAACAAATACTTCGTAGGTCACTGACAGCGTGAGAATCAAGATGCACCAACCAAATGCACGTCCGACCCAAATACTGAGTCCCTCAATGGCTTGGATGATTTTAGTCACAATAATACGTTTCCGAAGGAGAACAATCGTTTTGCTAAAGACGAAAAATCTGCAGGAACTTGTTAAAAGTTCCCGCAAACTCAATTGTCTCAAGTAAGTTCACTGCCAACTAAGTGCAAACGGCTGCGAACATTTTCTTACGATCTTGACTAGATTTGTTTAACCGAAGTAATGGCTATAGGCAAGCTTGTAGTCTGGTTGATTCAAATTCAGATAATTCATGACTTCTTTGGCATAAGTTTTCTGAGAATCAATTACTCTTGCAAAGAATTCATCCTGACCTGACAGCCGCTCAACCACAGTATCCCAGGCTTTAAGTTGCTCTGCCATGACCGAATCTGGCGTGCGATAAATATTAACTGCCTGCTCGTCACGTAATTTTACTAAATCTGCAGCGTATCGCTTTGTGTTGTGCCAGTAAAAGTTTGAACTCTCGGCTTCTGACGCATACTTCAGAATGGCTTGGAGCTCCTGAGGCAGGGCATTGTATTTCTTCTTGTTAAACGTGACTTCGAAGAATTCCTGAGACTGATGGAAACTTGCCAGGTGATAGTGTTTGGATACATCGGGCATACCAAAATCGCGATCTGACGTTGGGTTGTTGAATTCAGCGGCGTCAATCAAACCTGATTTCATAGCCGGTTGAATTTCTCCGCCTGGCAGCTGTACAACAGACATACCCATTTCGAGCAACACATCTGCAGCCAGGCCTACGGTTCGATACTTCAGCCCCTTCATCTGGCTGGCATCTTTAATTTCTTCCTTAAACCAACCCAAGGGTTGAGCCGGCATTGGGCTATTGAAAAAGCTCACGAGATTCAGTCCTAGTGAACCCATTAGCTCGTCAAACAACTCTTGACCACCGCCGTAGTAAACCCAGCCTAGAACTTCTTGGCTTGACCAACCAAAACACGGGCCGGTGCCAAACAAGGAGGCAACTGTTGATTTGGAGTACCAGTAGGCTGGCACATAGTGGGCTGCATCCAACACACCGCGGTGTACGGCATCCTGCATTTGGCTTGTCTTGACCACCGAATCAACAGGTAGCAGATCGATCTTCAATGCGTCACCAGCCATTGCGTTTACGCGATCTACATAGGATTTCGCATTTTCCAGAAATATACCGCCACCCCAGGCAGCTTGCATTTTCATCGTGACAGGTGCAGCTCTGACAATGCCAGGAGCAGTTATTGCGCCAGCGGCGGTTGCCGTAGCCGCTAGTGCGGAACCCTTTAAAAATTTACGTCTGGTGGTTGTTTCTTTCATTTCCTACTCCTCTCGAAAATTGTGCCTATTGATCACTAGGATAGTAAATTTACGACACAGGTCGCCTACAAGCAAGGAAATGTTGCATTAGTTGCAATTAAATG
>JBLHWY010000215.1:0-8498 GCA_047629195.1 Candidatus Azotimanducaceae bacterium | reverse complement strand
ATCTGGGATCGGTGATCCCGCCGCCCGCCAATAATTCTCCCCGGGCAGTCTCTGACCGTTTCACGTCCCGCGTCTCAATGCTCAACGATTGCCGCTTCATCGCACGACGCACTTTCACGCAGAACGGTCAGGCCTTATACTGATACAACGTCAGGCTGGCAGTCTGGAGATCAATCTGGGCCTGCTGCTTTGGACGTCGCTTGATGCCCTTAGGCGGAAAGGCCCAGTTGAAGAACAATATCAGTTTACCGAGAATGAAGCGGATGACGGTCATTGGATCTCCAGTAATTTTTTGTGATTGACGTTCCGACTGTGGAAGTTGAGATGTGACTCATTGTCCGGAAATAGTCGAAGGCTCTGTCGTTTTTTAGGGGGTTGAGCTAATGGTGTTCCTCGGATTTCCCGATATTACCCTGCCTGAACACGGGGCAGCCCAACCGGCACTTACGCGTCCAACCGGATCTCTACTAATACCAACTGTTCGGCTACCACCGGGTTCAATCAACTTAGCCAGGGTGGTGAGCAGGTGAAACAGTAGGTAAATAACATCTCTCATGCGCTCTGAAAGTAATATCCGCTGGTGAAGGCAATAGGTAACCTTCTGATACTATTAGTGAATTAGGAACTCGCCAAGGACAGGTTTTCTGGAACCAACCTCCGAGCGTGGGCCGAACAAAAATTCTCGTGAATTAGTGATTCGCCACACACAGGTTGCTCAGGTCATGCTCAAAGTACTCGCCGAGGCCACTTGGCCAGCACTATCAACTGCGGGCGCGCGAGGTGGGATCGACCCCGACTAAATGGTAACCAGCGTTAGGGAGGCGGTGGTTTATCCGCAAACCGGGGTAAAATTTCCTGCTGAAAAATCGCCTCATTTTCACGCAGAATAATACCTATGGGGTGTTCATGGTACTGACAAGTTAACTTATTTTCGCTGAAAAAGTGGTAATTGAAAGCAGCTATATGCCCCGCAATCGAGCCAAAGTGGCGCTGGCCAACTTATTCTAGGGCGCCAGGGGCCATTTTGTGTAATCCCAACCCACCACCTCAAGTTGACTTGTCAGTACCGCCACTTGCCAACCAAAGTGTCGGGCTTGGCAGGAATATGCATTGATGAGAGTTCAATTGGTTGCGGCACCGGGTCAGGATCATCAGTGAAGGATGCGATACGATGAGGTTGCGCGTGGTGGCTGCTCCACTCCAGATCGAGACCGAACGCGAAGGCAACTGAGGTGATCAACTTGGGGTGGTAGAAGCGTACATGCTCGGGATCACGCCAAAACCCCAGTAGCTGCGATCGTATGGATTCGGGGTCTGGCAAAGCCAGTGTGGCGACACCACCCGGTCGTAATATGCTAGCTATGCTACCTAGCAGAGTTTCCACCATTTGAAAGGGCAGGTGCTCTACAAAATGTGAACAATATACTCCATCGAAAGTGTCATTGCTGCTATCGAGGTAAGCTAAGGCATCGTCGATAACGGTATTAAAGCGCATTCCTCGGCCATAGTTTGCTATGGCTGGCTTGCGCTCGACCCCCTTGGATTTAATACCTTGTTCTTGCAGGCACTGCAAAAAAAATATCGGCACCACAACCCAGGTCTAGAACGTTTTTGCATCCATCGGAGTGAATCACATCAGCCTGCTGCATACGGATCAATAGAGGGTGGTCGCGCTGACCAAACTCATATGTAGAATAATCGAAGCTCCGTCGCTTACCTTGTTTGGCCTTGGAGGCGAGGTCCAGACAGCGGATTTGGAATGACTCGCCATCCAAAATGGCGATTTCTGAATAGGCTTGCTGCCAGAGCGTAAGTGATTTATTACTTGTTTTTGTCGTTGGCACTGTAGCCATGCATTCCTCGAGTGCCGAAGCTAGCCAACATCTGGTAGTTTCATCCAGAGTGTCTGGACCTGGAAGAGCTTGATCTAGGATCCACAATGCAGGCACCCCCAGCAGTGCCGATACTCTCGGCAGGTCAACAAAGCACCCGTTTAATCCATTAACAAGCAGCGCGGTAACATGTCGAGACATTAACTCGTTCGCCACAGGCCGGTTTAGCGCCTGTAACCTAAACCCACCAGCTAACGGCTTGCAGGTGTCTGCGACCCTCCAGGATAAGGAATCTTCCTGCCAAGCGGAAAAGCCGTCTGAAGGATATTGGTTAATGTAGCGGAAAGAAAAATTAGTTGGGGGTATGTCCCTAGTACGGGAGGAGACTCTCCATACTCTGCAATGGATAGAAACTCTGCTGGCCCCATCATCATTTCCACTAAGATGTAATGTATGAAAAAATAACGATAGGCCCTCTAAACTTTTGCTGGAGACAGTGTCATCTGATAAAACTGTACATAAGGCGCGTGATTATATGGCAAAAGTAATCTTCGTTGCTTGATTTCGTTGGCGTATAGGAAGGATTAATACCCCCCTGATTTTGCGCAATCTACTACAAGGTCCCGACTCCTGGCAATCGACAGCGAGCTTGCATCTTCTGCTATCATAACGAAAGCGATGAGCGTGAGGGTCAGCGAACACCCATCCGATCACTGCGACATTAATGCTAGGGGCGCGGGCTGTATCGGCAGTTCAAAAATCTGGTGACTACGCAAAATCGATAAGGCATAAAGGCTATAAAAAATGAAAAAGCTCTTAAAGCGAATGCTAGAGAAACTCGCACAGCAATCACTCAAAAGCGTCTCCATCGATGATGTGCGCTGCGTGACTTATTCCGTTCCTCTCGAAGAAGGGTGGGGAGGAACAAAAATCAAGAACTTTCCTCCTTATAATTTTTTCAAGATTTATAACCTAGGACAACAGGAGAAGGCCATCGAGGCCATGGAGCGATGGTATTATGATAGAATGCTGCAACAACGAATAATTGACAGACCTAAAACCGATGGTGGAATGCAGGGCGGATCACTTTATAAAGACATTGAAGCACTACACAAAAGCCGCGGGATTTTACTGCGCGAAGACCTACGCAATGCAGATCACGAACTGATTAAAAATGTCATAAAGGCCAAAGTACAGTACCGATTTGACACTTTTAACTCCGTCAAAAAATATGGGCAGAAGTTTTCTTGGGATTTTGTGCGGCTCGTTACCAGAGGCGGGACTTATGTATGCTTTGGCGGCCACCACAGAATATCAGCACTGGCAGTTTGTGGTCACACACACGTAACAGCAACAGTGAATGAATCAAATTTTCTGAAAATTATTAGAATAATAGCCACTAAATATTTGTAGTAATAACCTATAGTAAGCAGGAATTATATAATGTTTGGCAATCTTAAAGGCTCGTCAGCGCGCCAAATCCAAGAAAAGGCTTCACGTCGCCTAATTGTTAAAACCAAGAAATTTATGAACCTGTTCAGATTGCCGAACACGGAAACTCGGCCTGTATTTATTATAGGGAACGGCCGCTCGGGCACGACCATGTTGATAAACCTGTTTGAGCGCGACTTTCGCGTGGATGTGTATAACGAGAACGATCCGCGTATTGCGGATAACTATTTACTCGACTTCGACAAGCTGGCCATAGCGATTGAACTTAGTAAGCTACCTGTTATGGTTGCAAAACCCATACTAAATACCTTCGATGTTATGCGCCTGTTGAATGACTACCATAATTCTAGGGTAGTTTGGATGGTGCGCTCTTATAAGGATATGGCTTCGTCGGCGAAAAAGTTATTCGGTGATCGCCTGCCGAGATACATGCATGATCTGGTTGTAGATGGTTCAGGCGACAATTTTTTGTCAAAAGGGATGCCACAGAAGACATTAAAACGGCTGCGAGAACTCGATTGCAGCGGATTCAGTAATCTTGATTGGATCGCTCTGGTGTGGTGGTCGGTTAATGTGACAGCGGTGGATAATAATCTACATAATGATCCAAGGGTGCTTCTTGTGCGGTACGACTTGATCGTACCAGCGCCAGAAAAGTATCTGCAAAAAATAAGCTATTTTATGGGCCTCGAGTACTTGCCCCGTCTTGGCGCCTATATCAATGCGCGATCAGTAGGAAAAGGATCTGATGTGGCACTTAGCCCAGTCGTGGAAAAAATTTGCAGCGAACTCTACGAGGAATTAAAGGCGAAATTCTAAAGCCCTCCGCAACCAAAGCGTGCCTTATTGTTTAACCCCACCATCTGCTCAACAAATTAAGGATTTTACTCGCACGCGGGCACGGCTTTATTAGCCTAGATAAGTCATCATTCTCTTATTGCTTTTACTATTCCCTTTATCCCTAACTTAAAGATTTTCTTTTGAAACGAGCTAAATTCATCACTAGCCATATAGCGTTCTCGCGATATGATAGTTGAGCCCCCAACCCTATAGGTTTCGTCTCTACCCTTTATATTCAATATATTACGAGAATACAAAAACCCTTTATAGTTGTGCTTAGCTAACAGCTCAATTGTTGTAGTATTAAAATCTTTGTCGCCACCAAATGGCACAGAAAAAACCTTTGATAATTTAACGTCGCACTGACTTAATAAGTCATCATTTCTTTTTATCTCAGCCTCTTGCTGATCTTGATTAAGTGAAGAAAGCACGTAGTGGCTATAGGTGTGATTGCCATAGGACACGAGGGAGTTTTTTACAATCGCATTTTTGTCAGTAACGCAATAAGACAAATCGTCTAGCGTAATTTCATTACTTTCCAAGTAATCATCTATCATATCGCTCATGACCATGCTGTTAACACTTGGTTTCTTAGTCGCTCTATAGAAATTAGTTGCGGTGATATTATTTTTCGAGCAGAACGCTGAATGGAACTTCAAAAAATCGTCTATCATTTTATTGTTTATTAAAAATCTAATGAGATCCCTCCAGAATGGCTTGCCGCTCAGAGAAATACCATTAACGTATATTGTACAGGGAACCCTTAAAGATTCGATTACAGGAATTGCTTCAGTGAACACAGATTGGTAGGCATCGTCGAATGTAATGGCAACCTTTCCAGTGATATCATCATTTTTACTGAACAAATCGTCTACATCTACTACATCAAAATATTGTTTTATCCATTTAATTTGCTCGTACATTACGTCAGGTGTCACGTTGTGCAAAGACTGCTTTAAATCAGCAGGAATACGACTAAACGTTGAATGGTACAACAGGATATGCGACGTGAAATAACTCTGATATTTGTTTAATTGCTTGATCATACTTCAAGTCCATTCTTAATGAGCTTGGCTTTTGGCAACGCATTATTCTCATTAAGCCGGCAATATTCCTTGAGGAAAACGCCTCTAATTTGAAAGTATTTATTAGCGATTTGGCTATTCCAGTCACGATTTAGAAATAGTTTCCCTTTGGTCCATTGCTCTATAGACTTCATTTCTCCTTTTTCAATCAGCTTAATCGCCTGAACCATTAAGTCAGTGCCTAGCAATATGCACTTACAATTGATAGTTGCATAGTCGTCATCCTCGAAGACGCTGGGCCGATCGGTAAAAATAATGTTGCCCGAATCAATTCCCTGCGACATTAAATGAATAGTTACGCCAAAGCGCCCGTATTCATTTTCGATAAAGGGCCAGAGATTGGTCCGCCCCCCCCGATAATAGGGAGATAATCCAGTGTGAATGTTCACTACGTGCTTCGCAGACGAGATTATTGCCTTGCCTATTAGGCATGTGCCCATCACGACGATAATGTCTGGCTTTAGATCTGCAATTAAAGAGACATAGTGCTGAACATTTATTGATCGGTGTTTAGCGCTTACAGTTCCTACGCAAAGATTTTTATGGTTTTCATAGAAATGTTGGGTTGCACCAGAAAAAAATTTGATCTCGGCTTGCTTCTTTTCTACCTTAAATCGGTCTCCGTCTTTTTTGAAGACTAGATTTAAAAATTTATTCTTTACATAAGTTATAGTTTCTCTTTTCTCAATCGTCTTCTTAATGTCTTCAAACCTACTTTTATTGACACTTTTTGCGCCTGTGAAAACGCCAACAACATCTCCCGTTTTCTCTATTATTTGATTGCAAAAAAAATAATGCCTGTCTTCAGAGTGAGTTAAAATCACGATTCTCATTTTGATTCCAATCTATCCTCGCCTAAAGGGGTATTTGGCCTGGCTTGTCGCGATTAGAGCTTATTCCAGAAAACTGGGTTTCAAAAAAATAGTAAAGATCTGTGCGCAGCATACCTATGGTCAGTAATTTTATAAGTCTTGTAAAGATTGACTCAATGACTTGTCTCGCTTTACAAAAGTCGGCAACCAATAACGTAAACGATCTGCTTATCGGTGTGCCACAATTGGCACGTGATGGTACGTCAAAAACGATTTGCACTGCAACTGCGAGTATAATTAATGAAATAGGCTACACGCTTTAATTATGAGGCCGGAAGGGCGAGAGTCAATTGCCTGTCGAAAGATTTTGGGGTCGGATGTGCCATTTAGCCCAGCCGTAGAGAAAATTCGCAGCGAAGGCTCATGCCCATAGAGCCTCTGACAAAAATCGCCATTGAAACCTTTATTCAGCAGCAGGCTATCTGGCCACTTAAACTTGACCCTAGAATTCCACAACTCCCAACCAAGCAAGTAGTGCCGTACTTCTCATCAAATAAGCTCCTGGCATTTCCAATAACATCCTATGTTTTGTCAAGCCAAGAAAAACAAATAAGAGGACGCCTAAAAGATTGTCAGCAATGACTGGATAAGCGGCGGCGCCAAATTTTGGGTTATACGCTATGTGAATTATGGTTGAAGCACTGATAAAAAGGAAAATGGTGAAGACATGCCAAGAAACAAGGCTTAATGATTTGGTTACTGGTTGCGTCGTGCCTTTATTTATAGTTTCCATATAAATTTTACTTCCGATAAACCCATGAAACATCGCTCCTACGAGTGAGATAATTGCAGCCGTTATCAACAGCCAGAATCCCATTCCCTTCTGCGTATAGGAAGGATTAACACACCCTGATCTTGTTCAATCTACTACAAGGTCCCGACTGCTGGCAATCGACAGGCTGTTATTAGGCCCTCAAGCGGCGTTGGTGGTTGCCGGCGAGCTATCGTTGGGCGCTTCACAAAAGCGCGACCCGGATACCGGCAGAAACGAATGGGTGGACGCTCACGAAAAACTGGGACGCAACCGCTAACCACCCTAAGCGGGATGATGTCATGCGATGCCTTGACGCGCGCCGACCATGCTAGCCTAATGGCGTGAAGATCAGGCGAGATGTCCTGAGCTGTAAGGCTGCGTCCATTTCCGTCGGATTGTCCATTTCCTCAGGATAGTATTCCCAGATGGCGTGGGTGTCTTTGATACAGTAGGCGACGCTATCCGGCATTTGCAACATACGCGGATCAAATTTGATCCACGGATCGGTGTAAAACATGCTTACCTGAATGCCAGTGCCGATTCCCATGAGTCCCGGAGGAACACTGAAGAAGTATTTGCTCCAGTACTGCTCTGAGTAAAAGACAGAGCAGTAGCAAATCGCACGGTATTCATCCATGAACACGATACAGCCGTCTATTACAGAGGTCCAAAGATTCTGCAAACAGTCATGTAAGCTTGAATAGAAGTCCACATCCCAAAATGTCAGTACGATGTCTCCCTCATGGTGGGGCAAGGTGTCGCTCAATCACCCCTTGTGGAATTTGCAGACATCAATGGTACCAAAACGGCGAACCGCGCCGGAAACTCCGCCAAGGGTGCCACATAGAGGCCCGGAAGAAATCCGTTCCTGAAAGTGTGCTGTGCGATTGGATCACCTGGTGCAGCCGGAGGGAGCCCTTCAAATGAGTCGTAGACCTTCAGCGTGCGTCCAGTGATTTCGCACATCAGCGAAAGATTCACCGCAGCGCCCCCCTTCCAGTAACCATACTCAACGACTACCCCCTTCACATCGGGTGCGCCCTCCAGGAGGTGCCCGAAACCACCCTAGAGTAATTCCTCCAAAAGCGGAAGCTCAGTATCATCCTCTTGCCCCAGTGCATGCCGTAACCCGGATGAACCTTATGTGACTAGGTCAAAAAAAGTATCGCCACAGGCCCCGTCAGGAGCGAGAAGGAACGCCTTGCGAAAAGCACTAACCATTTTCTGTAGCCGCTCTTAAAATCACGTCTCTCTGACATACGAATTGTTTACCTTTGGGGAGGAAAGGTTAAAAGTTGCACGGAAGTATAGTCACACCGTTTACCAGAATGGAAGCCGCATGCTGCAGTAAACCCGCTATTGTCACAGACTTAAACATTCAGTGCCACAAGCTCACTTAATCCAGTAACACTGAGAGGCATTGGGCTCTAGCTGAGTCGATTATTCCATTTGTCGTGTGGGTATTGCTGTTTCTGCTTGTTTTGGGCATTCTTGTAAATATGTTCGAGGAATTCCAAATGATCCTGTCAGCCAAAAATCGGAACCTCTATCATGCGGAAAGTCGCAGATTTTTCAAACGTTTGTTTGACGGAAGCAATCGATAAGCTATGACTCATAATGGAACAAAGCCGCCAGTCGAGGGCGTCAAGCAATCACAGCTGAC
>JBLHWY010000214.1:0-8637 GCA_047629195.1 Candidatus Azotimanducaceae bacterium | reverse complement strand
CATTTAGAGAAAATTAAATGTCCACGTTTAGGGCGCAAGACCATCGGCTATCCAGTCCAGTAATCTGGTCATTAGCTCACACAGAATTATTTGAAGAGCATTCACTGACAGAGAAAATATTGGATAGAACGCCGATTCAGAGAAATATTATTATGGTGCAAATTCGATCCAGCGTTATAGATGTAGATGAGTCAATTAATTTTTATGTCCCCACGCTGGAATTCGAGTTGAAGCAGCAGTTTGGGCCAGATTCTTATTAGCCATTGATAATCCAGACGGCACTGTATGTGCACTAAAAGCTGCCGGCGCTAAGCTTAAGAATTAGATCGATCAGGGTCCTGGTGGCAAAAAAATTCTCGGCGAAGATCCTTGCGATAACATTGTTGAGCTTTTTCAGCCTATTGACTAGCAGCCAACCCGATCACGGCCGTATTTGAACGATAAACTGACGCAAGCATAAGGTAAATCGACTTCGCGCAACACTAAATTCGCTGTACAAATTCACGCAACAAACGATTTTAAAATGGCGCGAAAGAACGACTTTCGCGCGCCCAAAGTTGTGATAGACTCAGCCCACTTTCAGGTATTAGTCACGACAGATTCGATACTTAGGTAGTCACACTTTTTATTAGGAGAGCAAGTATGTTCAGTCATATTATGGTTGGCGGAAACGACATCGATGAAGCAAAAAAATTCTACGATGCAGTTCTCGGCGCGATGGGACACCCTGCGGGTATCATTGACCCAAATGGTCGTTGTTTTTACATCACTGATACCGGTATATTTTCAATCAGCAAGCCTATCGACGGCGCTGCTGCAGGACCCGGCAACGGCAGCACGGTAGGTTTCAATGCTGCTGATCCAGAGACAGCAGACAAATGGCACGCAGCAGGGTTAGCCAATGGCGGCACAACTTGTGAAGACCCACCCGGCGTTCGCGAGGGTGGCGGTGGAAAGATGTATCTTGCCTATTTGAGAGACCCTTCTGGGAACAAAATCTGCGCGCTACACCGCATGGGTTAACTCTCGGAAAATTTAAGCTTCACCGCTAGGCTGGCAAACATACCTGTTTAGCGGTGTAGTTTTCTCCTAAACATGTTACTCCCACTAAAAGTAGTAGCGCGACAATCATGATTGCGACCCTTTGCTTCAGCAGTGCTGCGATAAATATCCTGTGATTTCTCGCATGAAAGTGGTTTCACTTTGGCAGAACTGTTTACCTTTAAAGCTCTATCCCAACATAGTCCAGAACAGTCACCATTCCCCAATATGCCAAAGCGGTTAAGCCTATCGAAAGGCTAATGCTGGTGTAGAAATGAAAACCTTGTTTTAGCATTAGCGGCAGTGAGACAAACAAAACGAGGGACGGTAAGACGAGCCAGAAAACACTGATTGAAAGAGCGCTGATTTTCTCTAAGTCCTGTGTGTCGACATAGAGCCATACCATCGCAAGCACAGAGATCAGCGGTATTGAAGCCAATACCGCACCCACGAAAGAACTTCGCTTGGCTATCTCAGAGATAACAACAATCAGGACCGTTGTTATCGCTATTTTGCTAACGTAATAGATCAATTAGCACCCCCGCTCATTCAGATCATTTCCCATTAAAGGTAAGACTAATCGTTGGAGTACATCGTCACCACGCAGGCACCGCCCAAGCCAAGGTTGTGCTGTAGCGCATGAGTTACACCATCAACTTGCCTTGCGGCTGCATCTCCACGTAATTGCCATACTAATTCTGTACATTGTGCCAATCCGGTGGCTCCTAACGGGTGACCTTTGGAAAGCAAGCCACCAGAAGGGTTAGTCACGATTTTACCACCGTAAGTATTGTCACCATCCCAAATGAATTTTTCAGCTGTACCTTCGCCGGTCAAGCCTAAAGCTTCGTAAGTCAGCAGTTCGTTTGCCGTAAAGCAGTCATGAAGCTCAACGACTTGAACATCATCTGGTCCAACACCAGCTTCTTCATACACTTTATCAGCCGCAGCTTTGGCCATGTCATAGCCGACCAGTTTGCGGAGTGAATGATCTTCTAACGTAGAGGGGAAATCAGTCGTCATCGCCTGGGCTTTAATAGTGATAGCATTATTCAACCCATGTTTTTTAGCAAAACCTTCGCTACAAATAACTGCCGCAGCAGCACCACAGGTTGGTGGACAACACTGGTAGCGGGTCAGAGGGCCATATATATGGGGTGACGCCATGATTTCTTCTACAGTAAGTAACTCTTTGAAAACAGCGTAAGGGTTGTTAACTGCATGTTTTCTGGCCTTTTCAGAAATTTTTGCAAAGGTCTCATCACGAGTACCGTACTGATCAGCGTACTCTTTGCCTGCACCGCCGAAATACTGGGCCGCATCAGGCGCTTTCCTATCGACTCCCTGCAGCGCCTTTCGCTCTTTGAACATTCGTTTCATAGGACTTGGGCGATCATTAAATACAGCGCCTAGTGCACCAGGCACCATCTGCTCGAAACCGAGTGCGAGCGCACACTCCACCATGCCTGACTCTACCGCTTGGCGGGCGAGAAAAAGTGCCGTAGAACCCGTTGCACAGTTATTGTTCACATTGATAATTGGTACACCAGACATACCCAAGCCATAGACCGCTGCCTGACCTGCTGTGGAGTCACCGTAGACATAACCTACGTAAACCTGACCAATGTCTGAGTATTTGATCCCCGCATCTTCAATCGCCAGCCGTGCAGCAGTTTCGCCCATGACAGGATAATCATCGCTTTGACCAGGCTTAGTGAAAGGAATCATTCCAACACCGGCTACTTTTGTCTTTGACATGTGTTTCTCCAATAACTCTGCAATTTGACGACCAGAGTGCTTATTTTTCACGCCAAAATCAACCCGAGTTCAAAAGTAGCGGGTGTTCAAGCGCTTCAACATGGTGGATGTCCAAGAATTGGGAGATAGTGGATGTCCAATAATAGGAGGATGGTGGATGTCCAGTAATGAGAGGTAGATAATTCTTGTGCTGGTTTGTGTAAACTCTGGCTCGAACAATTCAAGCAGGAATCAATGATGGAACATTTTGACGTGGTAATTGTAGGTGCAGGCCTTTCTGGTATTGGCGCTGCCTATCATCTTCAGGAACATTGCCCAGGTAGAAGCTACGCTATTCTTGAGGGTCGAGATGCGATTGGCGGTACCTGGGATTTGTTTCGGTATCCCGGGGTCCGGTCCGATAGCGACATGCATACCTTAGGGTACAGCTTTAAACCATGGCTCGATGCCAAGGCTATCGCTGACGGACCTGCAATCCGAAAATACGTCAATGAAACCGCAGATGAAAATCAGATCCGCGAAAACATACGTTTCAATCATTTAGTCCAAGACGCTGCATGGTCAACAGAGGATGCCAAGTGGACAGTCACAACTCACAATAAGGCAACCAGCGAGACCGTTCAGTACAGCTGCAATTTTCTTTATATGTGCAGCGGCTACTATAACTACGACGAGGGCTATACGCCGGAGTTCAAGGGCCTAGATGATTTTACAGGGACGGTTGTACATCCTCAATTTTGGCCCGAGGATCTCGACTACACCGGCAAGAAAGTTATTGTCATCGGTAGTGGCGCCACAGCAATGACATTGGTACCCGCAATGGCAGATAAAGCTAAGTCCATCACCATGCTTCAGCGCTCGCCAACCTATGTCGTGTCACGACCCGCAAAGGACAAACTCGCAAATACCCTTCGAAAGTATTTGCCAGAGAAACTCGCCTACAGCCTGACCCGTTTCAAAAACGTTGAGCTGGGCAGAATCATGTACAACCGCACGCGCACTCAGCCAGAAAAAATGAAGAAGATGATTCTGGATATGGTTAGGAAAGAGCTAAAACCAGACTACGACGTCGACAAACACTTTACACCTGACTATAACCCCTGGGATCAGCGGCTTTGCCTCGTGCCAGATTCCGACTTGTTCAAGGCGATCAACTCCGGCAAGGCAACCGTTATGACCGAAGAAATCGATTGCATCACCAGCGAGGGTATTAAGCTGAATACTGGCGAGACCTTGCCAGCAGATATTATTGTGACAGCGACCGGGCTCAACATGAAGGTTCTTGGCGGCGCCACGCTTTCTGTTGATGGTAAGGAGGTCGATTTCCCAACAACATTTTCCTACAAAGGCATGATGTACTCAGACGTGCCTAACCTCGTTCAAACCTTCGGTTATATCAATGCATCTTGGACGCTTCGCGCGGACATCAATTCAGAATTTGTCTGCAGGCTACTGAACCACATGGACGAGGTAGGTGTTCGACAAGCGACACCAAGAATTCGTCAGGAAGATCACAACATGCCAGCAAAACCCTGGGTAGATGATTTCAGCGCAGGCTACATGCAAAGGATGCTACATTTGTTCCCAAAACAAAGTGACCGGGACCCTTGGCGCAACACACAGAACTATTCTCTAGACAAGAAACTGATACGCCACGGACCATTGGAAGATGGCACCTTAGTCTTTGACAATAGCGAACAGGAAGCCACCTTTAATAAGAATCATCCTGCTGGCGCAACAAAGGAAAAAGGTCGGACGGCGGCCTAACCCAGTTTTTTGCCGGGTGTAAATCGCACAGGCATGACCTTGGGTCCGGAAATGAAACTCGAAGCTAACCATTCAGGTTCCGCCGTCATTTCAAGGTTATCCATGCGCGTGATGACTTCAGTAAGCAACGCATCGATTTCTAAGCGCGCGAACCATTGGCCAAGACAAAGGTGAGCGCCGCTACCAAACGCTAGGTGTTTGTTGGGCGTTCGCGCTAGATCAAGCAGTGTCGGATGCTCAAAGGCGGCAGCATCTCTGTTTGCGGCGCCATAATACATAACTACTTTTTCCCCTTTTGCTATTTTCTGCTCCCCTATCATCGTGTCTTTCTTTGCTGTTCGCCTAAAATAGATAACGGGAGAAACATATCTCAGCAGCTCATCTCTGGCGAGGCCTAATGCTTCTGCTGACCCATTGTTTGTGCTGCTTACACCTCCCCTCCGAAGACTGTCTTTTAGACTCCCTTGAAGAGAACGATACTGATCCATGTTATTCAACATTGCGTGCATGCCGCCAGCAACAAGGTTCCGTGTTGTATCGCCACCAGCATCAATAAGGAGCATGAAAAACAACAAGAAATCCATGTCGTCCATTTTTTTGCCATCGACTTCAGCATGCAATAGTTTACTGGCAAGATCATTAGCGGGGCGCGCTCTCTTCTCTTCTATCACCCGCTGGCCGTATTCAAACATTTTCAAGATTGCCTGCGGTATTGCGCCCGCCGGTAACATTTCAGGTGAGGTGTGAATTGTCTCGGTCAGTTTGTAAAGTTCTCGCCCATCATCCAATGGTAAGCCAACCATTTCAGCGATCACAAGTGAAGGCATCTCGCCCGCGATCTGACTGACAAAATCACATTCTCCGGTCTCTATGACGGCATCAACAATCTGCGTCGCCAGTTGTTCAATTCTAGGGGTGTAGTTCCTGACCGGTCCTTGAGTAAATTCTCGGCTAATGATTTTTCGATACGTTGTATGCTCCGGCGGGTCCATCATCAGCATCATTTTGTGTTTATCATCCAACTGCGGACTTGCCTGCGCATCGGAAAGCATGACAGTGGGTTCTGATGAGAAGGTATCAGTTTCCCGACCTACACGGTAAACGTCGGCATGCCTCGTCAATGCCCAGAAGCCAGGTCCATCAGTCTCTTCATGCCAGTAAACAGGCGCATTCTCCCTTAGCCAATCAAACTGATTATGGGGCTGTCCATTTGCATAAGACGCTGGGTTCAACAGATCTATTTTCACGATGTCACGTTACTCTAGAATGGGTTCCGCATTAGGATATTAGAAACTGGCCAGATGTTCAAAGCACTAGCCTTCGTCACGCCACCTCTCGTACAATTGGCACCAATTGTATATTCGGAGTTTCAGATGAATTGCCCAAAATGTGAAAGTACTTTCGAGCACATCGTATTCAATAATATTGAAATTGACCGTTGTTCCCATTGCAAAGGTCTCTGGTTCGATATGCTTGAAAAAGAAGACTTGGTGAAGATGAAAGGAGCAGAATCGATCGACATTGGCGATGAACAGGTCGGTAAACAGTTTAGTGAGATACGCAATATTAACTGCCCTGACTGCAGCCGAAGCATGATACCCATGGTCGACAAGGATCAGTTTCACATCAAGTATGAGTACTGCCCAAATTGCTTTGGTACATTTTTCGACGCCGGTGAATTCAGAGATCTGAAAGAAAACTCTGTATTGGAGCGTTTTATGCAGATGCTGCAAACTGTCAGAACAAATATTTCAGCTGAAAGAGACCAACATGAATAGTATCGGGATTGTCTTCTTCTCGAGTAGTCGCACAACTGCCCGAGAAGAAGAACAAGCTGCTACTTAGCTTTTAATCTATTGACTGCTTGCTCAGATAAATCCAGAGCTTGTGCAATACGTCCGCGCAAGGCCTCAAGGTCGACACCTTCACTGCTCTTCTGACCGGCCATATAACGTCCATAAACGCCGTGGAGGATGGCCGCAGTTTTCCAACGATTAAAACCAATGTAATAGTCGAGCTGCGATAAATCACGACCCGTGCGTTCGCCATATCGTTGCGCCAGCGCAAGCCGCCCAGGGAAACCAGCAGGCGCTGTTGCCGAATCAGGCTCAGGGGGCGTCGGATCACTCGGATCAGGCCATGGGTTGAGCGCATAGGCCAAATCGGCCAAAGGATCACCCAGGGTTGAAATTTCCCAATCCACAACGGCCGCGACCGTACAATCCGGCCCGATCAACACATTATGCAAACCGTAGTCCCCATGTACGACCCTGGCCATACCCTGGTCAGGCATGTGTTCCAAAAAATAATCTTTAAGCTCGTGGGCTCTTGGGTCGTCGTACTTGGCAGGCTCAATAGACGAGGTCCAAGATCGATACCAGGTCTTTAATTGTCTACCGACATAATTTTCTTTTTTGCCCAATTCTCCCAACCCTATTTCATCTGGGTCAAGCGAATGCAAATCAGCAAGTACATCGATAAATGAGTTTGCGGTGGTCAAACGTTGATCTTCTGGCACAAGCTCCTCGGTATCTACTGCTTTGTATAGAGGATTACCATCAATCATGCCCATGATGTAAAACCACGCACCAATGACGTCAGGATCTTCACAAAAGCCAATCGCTTCGGGAACAGGCACATTGGTTGGGCCCAGCGCAGAAATTAACGACCACTCACGACCCATATCATGGGCTTTTGGTAACAACACTCCCTGCGGCGGTCGACGAATAACGGCTTGCTTGCCATTGACGTCATCAATTCGATAGGTCAAGTTTGAATGGCCACCCTCGAGTCGGTACCACTTAAATGGCGGCGTCAATTTATCAGTGTTTGCACTGATCCACTTGTCTACCGCTGCAGTGTCATAACCTTCGGGATTTGGGTCTAGTTCCAAATCTGCCATTATTTTGCCCCTTAAAATTGCACTTATATTCGTGAGTCAGAATCTGAACTCGCGTATAAAATTAATATGTGTCCGAATAATAGAGTAAGCCTCACTCAGAATCACCACTGATTGGGAGAATTTCTAGCAATCAATAGCTCAGCGCCATCGATAGCGCAGCGCCATCATCTGCGGCAAGACGTTTGACTAGCCCCACTGCAAGCCCAGTTGATAAGATGCCATCCGGCAACCTCCCTCACAATCGAAATTATCTGGAATATGGACACAAGCACCGAACAACACTATGAAATCATCGTACTCGGCGCGGGTGCAGCGGGTCTAATGTGCGCGATCACGGCCGCAAAGAGAGGCCGGCGAGTACTGGTATTGGAAAAGTCGAACAAACCTGGGAAAAAGATCCTGATGTCCGGCGGCGGTCGCTGCAATTTCACCAATCTATATGTAGAGCCAGAAAATTATATTTCTGAGAACCCGCATTTCTGCAAATCCGCCTTAAACTCCTACAGCCAATGGGATTTTATCTCGCTCATCGAAGAACATCAGATCCCACATGCAGAACGCAAGCACGGACAGCTATTCTGCCGAGATTCCGCGAAAGAGATATTGGCCATGCTGTTGGAGTTGTGCCGAGAAGCCGGTGTCGAAATTCGTAATCGTATTGAAGTATTAGAAGTTGACCCCATTTCAAAAGGCCTGACCGACAGCGAATCAACGTCTAGTCGCTACAGGCTAAAAACCGAAACCAACACCTTCAACTGTGATTCACTCATCATCGCGACAGGCGCGCTATCCATCCCAACTCTGGGAGGCAGTGGGTTCGGCTACGAATTGGCGAAACAGTTGTCACTAAAGATGACGGATCTTAGCGCAGGATTAGTACCACTGACTTTTAGTGATTCAACTAAAGGATGCTGTGAAAGATTGGCTGGCCTTAGCCTGCCAGTAGAGATTACAGCGGGCAAACAAGCTTTTACCGAAGATTTGCTGTTCACACACCGAGGAATCAGCGGTCCCGTGGTACTGCAAATATCCAATTATTGGCAACCCGGCGAAAGTATCAGCGTAGACCTACTACCGCTTATCGACAGCGCAGACTGGTTGTTAGAGGCTAAATCAAATATGGCCAGCAGCTTATTAAGAACGGTACTTGCTCAAGTATTACCCAGAGC
>JBLHWY010000213.1:0-8663 GCA_047629195.1 Candidatus Azotimanducaceae bacterium | reverse complement strand
TTCCTTGTTGCGAGAGGGTTACGAGGGATTCAAACAGGGTTTTAGAGAGGCGCTTAAAACACTGGAACACGTCGGCAATCTAGATCCTTCACTGAAGGGCGATCTAAAAGAAACCAAACACTTGGTACGGTTGGGTTTTAGTGAGTTACGTCAGGCGTTCGCGCCGCGGACACCTCATTCATCTGGGTCTGATCCCCAGCCAGGGATTAGTGTGATTGAACTTCCCGGTGATTCTGGCTTATCCGTTGTTGCTAGCGGGACAGAAATTGATGCTGCTGTTGTCCTAGATAGAACACTTGATGATACTCCAAGAGTTGGACTTGCTTCGCGCGAGACCAATGTCGAACATGCCAGCATCAAGGAAGAATATTTCAGTCAAACTTTTGCAGAAGCAAACAGAGCTTCTCGTTCGGTATCGATTGAGCAAACGAGAGCGGCGTTGATAGAAGTCACGACTAACGATGGTGACATTGTCACGGTGGATATCGCTTCAATCATTCAGGCTAAGAAAGACACAGCTGCAAAGGGTGTTGAATACACCTATGACAGCGCACAAAGCAGTGGTTATATCGTTGAAGGGGAACTTGACGTCGGTGAGTTAAAAGCACTGGATGAGTTGCTCAATCAGGTTGATGCACTTGCTGCTCAATTTTTCGATGGTAATGTTGGTGCTGCATTTGAGAGCGCGCTGTCGTTGGGGTTTGACGCTGGGGAAATTGCCAGCTTCTCTGTTGCCCTGAGTGAATCTACTAGCGTAAGCTTGACCTCTAGATATTTGAGCAACGGTGCACCCGGCTACGGCGTTCAAACATCTACCGAACAAACGTCGCAGCAGGCCGGTTATAGAAATCTAGGCGATTATGTTGCCGAACTCCAACAGGCGGTGCAAACGGCGTCGACTTACTCGCAGCCGGCAAATCTTGTAACCGCTTTGCTCTCT
Source organism: Candidatus Azotimanducaceae bacterium (assembly GCA_047629195.1). Lineage (GTDB taxonomy): Bacteria > Pseudomonadota > Gammaproteobacteria > Pseudomonadales > Azotimanducaceae > UBA4582. The sequence continues at coordinate 7,723 of JBLHWY010000213.1, read as the reverse complement.
ACTCAAGTTGCGTTGTACGAATCGTCCTATAGTGAGACGCGGTCTTTGACTGTGGCAGATTTTCAGCAATTTAATCAAGTTAACGATCAGTTGCTGGGGTTGTTGAGTTCTGCCTACTAGTCGATGTGGTGCGCTAGCTCTTATCCGTGCAAGAGCTGGATATTGTCGATAAGCCTAACCGGCCCCAGATTGGCAGCGGCATATCTTCTACCTTCGATTGTTTCGATATAGTCGACTTTGAATCCGTGTTCTTGTAGCCGGTGAGCAATTATTTCATCGGGTTCTTTTTCGCTTATGAGCTGATGCAGTTTCGGCGCCAGCGCCCGCGCGGCTGCTTCAAGGTTGGTGTTACGAGAGCTCATGGCAAGTCCATCGGCTTCGCGGACGGTTTCACAGCCAATAATATCGACGTCAAGGAAGAAAGCCTGCGCCATATCCTTTATTAGTTGGTATTGCTGATAATCTTTTTCACCGAAGTAGGCTTTGTCAGGCCGAATAATGTTCAAGAGTTTCATGACGATAGAAAGTACGCCAGTAAAATGCCCATCTCTGTGCGCCCCACATAGTTGTTTGCTGAATTTATTTTCGTTTATCTGGAACCGAAAATTGTCGGCGTAAAGCTCGTCATAGTTCGGTAGCAGCACTAAATCAACACCGGCACGTTCTGCTTTCTCAAGATCTTCGGCCAGCGTTACTGGATAAATATCAAGGTCGTTAGGGTTATTAAACTGGGTTGGATTTAAAAAGATGCTGAGGACTGTAACATCACATTCTCTTCTAGACCGATCCAGTAGAGACACGTGTCCCTGATGAAGTGCGCCCATGGTTGGCACAAAACCTAAGCGCTTAGTGTTTGATGCACTGGTCGAATTGATGTCCAAGGCCCGTCTTATGTCTCTGAACTCTTTGACAGATTTGATGGTCCTCATTTGTACGACTCCTTGAGACTCGGATAGCAATGGCTAACAACATCACCATGGAAATGATTTACGGCATTTAGAATCGATTGGTGGCTGTCTGCATAGCGACGCAGAAACTTTGGTGTGAAATCAGGGTTTACGCCCAACATATCATGTAATACCAATACTTGGCCGTTGGTGTGTGGTCCGGCACCAATACCAATGGTTGGTACTTGTAACGCCTCAGACACGAGTCGCCCAAGATTGGTTGGAATGCATTCGAGCACAATAGCAAAACAACCCGCTGCCTCGAGAGCAGCTGCGTCCCGGATGAGCTTTTCAGCATCTCCGTCGTTCTTGGCTTGGACTTTGTGTCCCCCCATATTGTGAATGGATTGCGGTGTGAGTCCTAAATGGCCCATGACGGGTATGCCTGCATCAACGATATGCTTGATGAGTGCGAGTTGGTGCGACGCTCCCTCAATTTTCACCGCATGAGCGCCAGCCTGCATTAACTTTTGTACAGCTTCTACAGCGTGTTCCAGGCCTTTGCTACAGCTGAGGAATGGCATATCAGCGATGATAAATTTGTTTTTTGCTCCCCGTGCCACCGCTGCGACATGCATTGCCATCATCTCGATCGTTGCGTGAACTGTGGAATCGAACCCATGCATAACAACAGCCAGAGAATCTCCAACCAAGAGACAATCAATGTCAGTTTTGTTAAGTATCTCAGCAGACCAGTGGTCGTAGCAGGTGACCATTGAAATACTTTGGCCTTCCTGTTTATTTTGTTGGAACGAATGAATGTTCATGCCTATCTCCAGTAGCACTGGACACAGCAGAAGGTGCATATGGCGTGTATGCCAATATGCTGAAAGGTTGTCGGTACCTGTCCTTCGCTGGATCAAGTCCACATAAATTAAAAAAGTGGTCTTACAAAACTCTTGCTTTACAAAAGCTGATATTACAAAAACTAAATGATCATCTCCGTCTGATTAAGATCGAAGTGAGCGTAAATCTTACTGGACGTCAAAAGCCGTGTCCAGCGGTCTACTCCTACTTAGTTAGTAGTGTTGGCGCAGGTGGCTTGGGCGAGGTGTTATTGTTGTGAGTGCAGGTTCTTGTTTAGGTGAAGCCAGCGAAGTTCCAGCGCCCTTAGCGACATCGGTGCGCCGGAATGGTTGAGTATTGCAGCCAAGAGCATCTGATTTACAGGGGTGGGAATACCGTGTTTCTCGCCTTCTGCGACAACGACTCCGTTGATATATACAATTTCGGTTTCGCGATTTTGTTGAATATCACTCAGCATCGAAGAGGTGTTTTCGCCTGTATTGATTGCAATTTCCAGCATGCTAACCACATAATCCTTTTGTTGCTCAACGCCTAATTGATCCGCGACTCGGCTGACTTCCTGGGCAGCCTCTGACGCGATACGTCTCAGCAATGGATGTTCTGCGATGGATTTGTTTCGTACACCAGTGAGTGCCGTCAGAGGGTTGATTGCAGCATTGGCCGCGAGCTTTGCCCACTGGGTCGATTTTATGTCGGTTTGAATTTGTAAATCGAAGCCACCTCTACGCATTAACGATAGAATTTCGCTGTGCCTCTTTTCTTCTGCGAGCGTTAAACCGAGCCAAGTCTGTCCGTATCCTTTGTGGATCACGTCTCCTGATGCATCAATAGTGACGCCTTCGAACAATATGCCCTCGATTATTGTGGCGCCAGGATTAGTTGATTGAATTGTCGCTGCGCTGCCTACGCCGTTCTGCAAGCAAATTACCAGCCCCTGTTGCTGGAGGCATTGATTTAACTCTTTGCCAACTCGCCCGAGTTGATAAGTTTTATTAAAAATCAGTGCTACATCGATACAGTGATCGCGCGGACAGTGTTTAGTCGCATTTACGCGGACAGTCGAGCGATCGCCCTTGAGATTGACGAATGTGATGCCTCTTTGACTGATGTGATCTATGCGCGGCTGGTAGCGTCCATAAATTGATAACAGTGTTGATTTACTCCCTTCGCGATAAAGCGCGGTTGCGAGTCGCCAAGCGGCGAGGGAGCCCATAGCTCCGGTTCCCCATATACCAATATTCAATGGAAGGGTGTCCTATATAGAGGTGCGGTGAGAAGTGTTGTGAGAAGTGCAAGCGCTCAACTATTGTTGATTCTAGAGGTGTTTGCAATCTACTCGCCAGCCCAAAACGATGATTCTTTGGTTTGGGCAATTTAAACAGGTGTTTTTTTCATATTGACGATTTAGTTGAGCTGTTATGCTTCCTCTTAATCTTTTTTTTGGCGAGACCATGCGCTCTACATCTTCCATCTCAATTTTCGCTTCTATGACATTACTGATCCTTGCATCCTGTAGTGAGCCGCTTGTAATGATTCCCGGAGGTAAATTATCAGGGGAGGTCATTCCAGCTCCTCTCAACTGGTCCGCAGTACCTGAAACCATTCAAGTTGAAATGCAACCGGATAAACCTTATTCGATCAATATCTGGTCGATAGGGTCGGCTGAAGATCTTTACATCGCTACCAGCGAACGCGGTACTCGTTGGAGCGAAATTTTGGAAAATGGAAATACCGATGTCAGAGTACGTTTCGGCTCTACGATCTATGAGCTCAAAGCGCTAAAAGTTACCGATGCCGAGGAAAGAGAGCGGGTTAATCAGGCTTACATCGCTAAATATGATCTAGATAAAGAAGGTGACTGGGTTGAAATGGGTAGGATTTTTCGATTAGACCGTCGCTAGGCTTGAAAAAGATCAATTTGGGTCTCGATATTGAAAAAGAAGCACACTTCTACCATTGAGTTGGCCGAATAGGTGTCTATATAGGAATTTATTCAATAAATTTTGCTAATATTGCCTCTATTTGCTAGCGAATGAAGATGTCAAGGGGTATAGTTTAGAAACCTGCTGTTTCGGAGGTAAAAAATAATAACATGCACGTAGTGCATAAATAACATGTGGTATATTGTATTTCTTGTAAATATCTGTATACTCCGCCGGGCTTGAAAGTATGACTTGTATTTATTCCTCGTATTTCGATGTTTTCTTAGAATTTTTCTTAGTATCTCGTTCTCTAGTTTATAAGTAACAGCCCGATTTCTAGCTCATCGCTCTTTTTATGGCAGTAACTTAATTAGAGTCACAATTACTTCTAAATTTTAGGAAATATCTATGTCTACAGTAACGGGAACAGTAAAGTGGTTTAACGAAGCCAAAGGTTTTGGTTTTATTGAACAAGAATCAGGTCCAGACGTTTTTGCACACTTTAGTGCAATTTCAGGTTCAGGCTTCAAGACTTTGGCTGAAGGCCAGAAAGTTGAATTTACGATTACTGCTGGTCAAAAAGGACCGCAAGCAGAAAACATCGTAGCAGTATAAATACCCGGTATCATTTGAAGATCTCTGGATCTGAGAATGACTGAGTAGAAAAAGAGGTGCCCTTCTGGGGTTACCTCTTTTTTTTTGGGAATTTTTTGGGAATTTTTTGGGAATTTTTTGATTTTAGCTTTCCCAATTTGGTTAGAGCAGCGACTACTGCGTAATTTCCGCCAGCCACTCACCGCCTAGCGCCAGGGTTTCAATGTTGAGTTGACCTGACAACCCTGCCGCTCGATGTTGTCCAATTTCTTGCATTTTAGTAGAGCTCATCATCTCCATCATGGCGCTGCGTGATGGGTATACAGCTATAGCAACTTCATCCCAAAGTTCCTCGACTTCACCGATCATTAACCGCTGAACGTTCCCTGCAAACATAAAGCCGCCACTAAATTCTTTCAGTAGTTTGCTTACTGACTCGCCGTAGATTTGATATGCCTCTCGGCCTGTAAGGTCCGTTTTTCTGCCATCTTCATAGCTTGCCTTCTCTTTAAACTTTAATAGATTGACCATGTAAATAGGTCCATCGGTAGTCTGCTCAAAAAAACCTGCTATCTGTGTGTCGTTGGGCATTACGCTGTTCTTTACTTCCACCTGCGTGTCTCCTCTATCGCTTATGTGTAATTGCGGTTATAACATTAATGTGACACATTAAAAAAGTGACGATTAGTTTTTTTTATGTCACCATCAAAGTGTCGGTGCTGCGAATCAGATATGTTTAGCTTCACTGGTTTGGCCAATATGGCCAAAGTTAATTTAATTGGATAACTGAGCGATGAAACTAGGCACGAGATTTAGATCTACAGCCATGCGATTTATTGCTTCGGATGCTTTTCTTGAACTTCGGCGAATGAGAAGCCGCGTATTTGATAAAAACAAAATTGAGACGCCGGCCGTGCACTACTTTCATCAGGTCGATGACCCATATAGTTTTCTAAGCGTCCAGAAGTTCAAGGTGCTGCAAGCAAGCTACGACATCAATTTTATCCCTCATTTGGTTGGCGCGCCGGAAAACGACGCGAAGGGAGATGCGACTCGATACCTCGACTGTGCGATTGCTGATGCTAGAAATATTGCTTCGTACTACGGCGTGTTACCTCCGTTAGGCGGCGCAGTACCAGATTCTCGGCAGGTAAACCTAGCAAATCAGGTGTTGAGTTCGGCGTTAGATTCGGCTGAGTCCAGCAATTTTGCTGCTAGTGCGGTTGTGGTTGGTGAGAACTTGTGGCGAAACAGCGCGTCTGCGGAAAATTTCCCGCTAACGCCTAGCAGCGTAAACCTGGCTGAAGGCGAGGCATTACGAGCAAGACTCGGTCATTACTTTGGCGCGATGTTTTATTATGAGGGTGAGTGGTTCTGGGGCCTTGATCGACTGCACCTGCTTGAGCGGCGCCTACGTCAATTCGGGTTTGGTAAAGACGATAAAGCCGAACTCTGTGTACCTCCGCCGAAGGGTGAGAATGCAAGTGGCTTGAACGCATCAAGTGTGACTCTTGAGTACTTCCCTTCTTTACGTAGTCCCTATACGGCCATGGGTCACAGCAGGGTGGCGGATCTGGTTAAACGTAGTGGAGTCTCGCTTCAGTTGCGCCCTGTAATGCCAATGATGATGCGAGGCATACCGGCCCCTAGAGCTAAGCAGTTGTACATTATGATGGACGCTGCTCGAGAGGCCCGTTTTTACGATGTACCTTTTGGCCGATTTGTCGACCCTATTGGTGACCCTGTTTTGCGTGCATTCAAATTGTTTCCTGCTGCTTTAGCGGCAGGAAAAGGGATGGAGTTTGTCGGTGCATATTTGTCTGCATCGTTTGCAGAAGGTATTGATATCACGGAGGACAGGGGGTTAGCACATGTGGCATTTAACGCGGGTCTAGATTTCGATCAGTTGAAAGCCGAAAGTGATCGTATGGATTGGCAAACTTTGTTGCAGGAGAATATAGATTCCATGAATGAAGCAGGGTTGTGGGGTGTACCTGGATTCAGAGTTAGCTCGGCTGGTGAAACTGCCTTTAGTTGTTGGGGGCAAGATCGAATCTGGCGTGTTGAGGCAGAGATCGCAAAGCGAATGAAAAAGACAAGTTTTTTGCAACCATCATCATTTACGAATAGGGAAAAATTTTGAGAAAAATAATTATCGTAATACTCGCGCTTGTGCTGGTAACCACGTTGGCTGTTGGTATCGCGATTAATGTGCCTGCATCTCAGAATTTATTGTTAGGGCGAATTATGGCAACAATGATGGCTGCCACCCCTAATCAATTTGAAGGGATGCGAGCCATTGTTTGTGGGAGTGCGTCACCGCTCGGAAACGACCCCGATAGAGCGCAGGCTTGTATTGCAATTGTCACCCCAGAACACTTGTTTTTGTTTGATATAGGCGGCGGTTCGCCTCGAAGACTTCAGGAAGCGGGGCTGCCATTGAATAGGCTTGATGCGGTTTTCCTGACGCACTTTCATTCTGATCACATCGCTGGCTTGCCAGAGGTGAATTTAAACTCCAGAGTGCTTGGCCGAACAGGTCATCTACAAGTGATTGGGCCAAAGGGAGCTGGCAAAGTTGTCGCTGGCTTTAATCTAGCGTATCAACTAGATACGGACTATCGAATCGCTCACCACGGTATCGATTTGCTGCCGCGCGACGGAGCAGAGATGCAGGCGCAAGAAATTGAAACGGGTGTCATATGGCAGGACGATCTGGTCAAAGTTACCGCCTTCGCTGTTGATCACACACCCATATCGCCAGCAGTAGGTTACAGAATTGATTATCGAGGGCGCTCAGTCGTGATTAGCGGCGACACGATTGCAGTTGATTCTCTTTTTACTGCAGCAAGCAATGCAGACTTACTTTTTCATGACGCGTTGTCTCCATCCATTATGCGGATCTTTATCGATGGTGCAAAAAATGCCGGGCGGCCGCGGCTAGCTGCGATCTTTGGGGATGTGACCGATTATCATGCAGACATTACGAAACTCGAAGCTATGAGTGAGGCTGCGGGTATAGAACAGTTGGTGCTTTATCATATGGTGCCGGTACCTGGGAATCGTCTTATTGAGAATATGTTCGAGCGCGACATTGGGTCAAATACGTTATTGGCGAAAGACTTGATGATATTTGACTTGCCTACGGGGTCCAGTGATATTGTTGTAAGTGAACTGTAATGCTAAAAAACGAATGACGCCCGATCTCCTGCCGTGGCTTCAGCTATTAAGAATAGGAAGAATAGGAAGAATATGAAAATAGGACAGGTAATAATATGAGCTCAAAAATCGCACAAGACCCAAGAATTGACTCGCGAATTAAAGCAATTTTTGGCGCAATACCAGCCAGTCAAGCAAGTGACGATGTCGACAGCCGCGAGGTCTTGCTAGCAGCAGCAAACACCGAAGAGGCGATTGCAGCAAGGGAAGGGATGCAGGCATTCCTGGATATGT
>JBLHWY010000212.1:0-8672 GCA_047629195.1 Candidatus Azotimanducaceae bacterium | reverse complement strand
AACGCTCCTGAGCATCTCGGGCTGCTTTTGACCTTTTCAGAATTTCTTTACGAATATAAATGAGTGCCGCGATTGCAGCAGCGACCATAAACCACCACTCCTGCATCCAGCGAGACATGTCGACAACCATTTGGGTGAATTCAGGTAATTCAGCACCGAAGCCTGCGAAGATTTCCTCGAATTGGGGTACCACCTTAATGAGTAGAATGGCTGATACGACAGCAGCTACAACCAATACCGAAATCGGGTAGGTCATGGCGCTTTTAATTTTCGCCTTCAATGCCTCTGATTTCTCCATATAGCTTGCAAGTCTTTCTAGCATCGTTTCCAGCGAACCAGACTGCTCTCCTGCATCGATGAGATTACAATAAAGATCGTTGAAGTGCTCGGGGTTTGCGGCAATGGCGTGGGCAAAAGAATTACCTGCAGAAACGTCATCTCGAATTTTGAGAATGAGATCTTTCATGGCTGGGTTGTCAAAGCCGTCGGCAACAATCTCAAATGATTGAACTAGAGGCACGCCAGCTTTCATCATTGTGGCAAGTTGACGAGTAAAGAGTGAGGTGTCGGCGGGGCCTATTTTTTGTCCTTTCCGCAGGAGTGCGCCAAGTCCGACACCTTTTTTGCTGACTTTTGTTGGATTAATACCTTGCTTGCGCAATTCTGCTTTTGCGATATTGGCATTGCTGCTGGTGATCTCACCTTTGGATTTTCTGCCTGATCTGTCAGTTCCTACCCAGGCAAATACTGTGTTGGCTGCAGCCATGTTTAATCCTCTCGACTCATGCTCGCCCATTAGGGGTGAGATGATGATGCTCAGATACCTTTAAGGTATAACTTATTATAAGCTAAAGTTCTCGTTGCAATCGTCCTATGTCAGGAATTAACACTAAAATTGACGATTAGTGACCTGATGTTACCCTGTCAATTTCCTCAAGGCTTGTCATCCCGTTTTTCACTTTTACCATTGCTGACTGGAAAATATTATTGTATCCCTCCTTCGCACATACCTCAGCAATCTGTATTGAATTACCATCTTCCATAATGATCTTAGAGATTTCGGGGGTGATTTTTACAACTTCATAAATACCAACTCGACCTTTATAGCCGCCTGAGCAACGATCACAGCCGCCTGGGCCAAAAATTTCCAAGCCGGCATCTACTTCTTCTTCAGTAAAGCCTTTCTCTATCAATGCGGCTTTGGGGATGTTTAATTTGACTTTACAGTCGCAAAGCCTTCGCGCTAGTCGCTGTGCAACGATAATGTTAATGGATGTTGCAAGGTTAAAAGCAGGAACGCCCATGTTGCGTAAACGGGTAATTGTCTCTGGCGCGCTATTCGTATGTAGGGTTGACATCACCATGTGGCCGGTTTGTGCAGCTTTGATTGAGATGTTTGCTGTTTCTAGGTCTCGAATCTCCCCAACCATGACGATGTCAGGATCTTGGCGAAGGAATGAACGTAAGGCTTCACCGAAATCCAAGCCAACTTTATAATTGACCGGACACTGGTTTATTCCCTCAAGGTTAATCTCAACCGGGTCTTCCGCGGTTGAAATATTGAGTTCTGGAGTATTTAGTATATTTATACCCGTATAGAGCGAAACTGTTTTGCCGCTACCAGTTGGACCTGTGACGAGGAACATGCCCTGCGGTTTGTGCAACGCCTCAAGGTATAGAGCCTTTTGATCTTCTTCATAGCCCAGTGCGTCGATTCCCATCTTTGCACTACTTGGGTCGAGGATACGCAAACAGAGTTTCTCACCAAAAAGTACCGGCAACGTGTTTACGCGAAAATCGATGGCTTTTGATTTTGAGATTTTGAGCTTAATTCGACCGTCCTGAGGGACCCTGCGTTCCGAGATATCCATCTGGGACATAACCTTTAAGCGGGCAGAAATTCTCGGTGCTAGATTGACTGGAGGTCTTGCAACTTCATGTAGAACACCGTCTGTTCTGAATCGCACACGGTAAGATTTTTCGAATGGTTCGAAGTGAAGGTCAGACGAGCCGCCTTTAATCGCGTCCATAAGCATTTTATTGATGAAACGGACGACAGGGGTATCGTCAGTCGCGACTCCTGGGTCTTCGTCGTCTCTACCACCACCTTCTTCAACTGCTTCAAGGTCGAGATCAACATCATCATCACCTAAATCACCTAGACCGCCACTTTCCTGTGATTCAAGATAGGCATCAATAAATGCCGTTAACTTGTTTTCCTCCACCAGAACTTCTTCGGTCGAGATACCTGTCTGAAACTTGATTTCGTCGAGTCCCTGACGATTGGTGGGGTCGGAAACGGCGACAAACAGGCGATTGCCTCTGTGGAATATAGGGATGGCGTGGTTAGCTCGAATCAGTTTCTCGTCAACCAGATTCTTGGGTATAACTTCCGGATCAAGCGCGCTTATATCTAGTAGTGGCGTGCCAAATTCTTCGGAAGCAGCATTGGCAATATCCTTTGCGCTCACAAGTTTGTTTTGAACAAGATGCGTCACGAAAGGAACCCGTGTTTTGGCAGCTTCAGCAGAAGCTTCTCGCGCTACCGAGTCCTCAAGTAGGTTATCGTCTACTAGACGTCTGGCAAGCCCGCTTAGTTGCGTTGGGTTTGCAGCCATAATAGTGTGTCCAGCATAAATCAGAAGCCGAAAGTTTACATTTCAGCCGTGAAAGTGTCGATAGAAGTCTCCACTATTTACGAGGTTGTAAACGAGTAGGTTCAAGGTTTTAAGGGGTTTCAGACGCATTAGTCACAGAGGCGACTTCGCCGATGAGCGGTTGCAAGCAGAGGACTTAGGGCAAAAAGTGACAAAAATGGTCACATTGTGACCTTCGGCTAAGATGGCCCAATGACCCATTGCGTCACAATACATATGTAAACGGTTTGTAAAGCCCTAAAACAGTTTTAAAAATACTGGCACGCTAGTTGCTCCGGTTAACACTACGACTGCGCAACAGACGTTTCGGTACCACGACAGTCTAATCAACCTAATTACGGAGCTTTACCAATGACTAAGAATTTACAAAAGGGTTTTACCCTGATCGAATTGATGATTGTTGTTGCAATCATCGGTATTCTCGCCGCGGTTGCCTTGCCTGCCTACCAGGATTACATCAAGACAGCTAACATGACGAAAGTTACCTCGCACTACCAAGAGGCTGTACGTCTTGCTCGTACTACTTACGTTAAAGGTAACACACAGGCCGCGCTGGGCTTGGATTCTACAGTGCCTACCGAAGCTGCGGGTTGGATCGCTATTTTCAATCCTGGTGGCAACTTAGCACCTGGAGGCGGAGTTAATGCATACGCTGGCTCTGCGGACACCACCAACGGTGTTGTTGGTGTTGTTTCTGTATCTAATGCAAACGTAACGCTTTCTCTTCCTAATTATCAGGATTTGACAGCAACTTCTGTAACACTTATTGCAGCGTCTGAGCAGTAAAGCAATTTGATTGATGCTCTTCCTGTAAGAGTACTGAGATCGAAAAAACCCGGCCCGCTCAGACCCGCCGGGTTTTTTTTGTTCAAAGATTGATCGTCGATGGACGCTGGATGACCTATCAGAAAATCAAATCCGCAAGTTGACTGACGCTACAGTATCATGAGCGATTGGAGACGTTCGGGCATCTGGCTGGGCCAACTTAACAGTCTTGGAGATATAAATATGAGTAACCATAACGCCATCGGCAAGTTCCAGAAAGGTGTGACTCTGGTTGAACTTATGGTGACAGCAGCTATCGTCGGCATTATTGGTACGATTGCGGTGCCGATATACCAAGATTATATCGACACATCCAAGCGGTCGGTATTGATTGGAAATATGGAGAGTATTCGACTGTTTCAAGAAGAACGCCGACTTGATCGTGGGTCGTATATTGCGGGAACCTATAATCCTGCGTCGCCCAATGCTAGCGGCGGCTTAACAGAGCTCATAGGTTGGGCGCCGAGGACGGATATTGATGAGATCACCTATGTTGTAGACAATGTCACGACGTCAGGTTTTCGAGTTACGGCGACCCATAGTGACGGCACTGAAGAGGCCAAAACCTTCTGATTTAGACTCAATTCTATACGCCGAAATAGCTCGCTTGGTAGACCTGCTGCTTCGTAAGCAGTTGGTCGGAGGTTCAAATCCTCTTTCCGGCACTGTATAAATCAATAGGTTATGTGGTACTTTATTGCATCACGCTCCGTCGACTGGTGGCGATATGGCAAGGTGCCGATTTGCTGCACTAGTTTGCTATAGGTTGCTGACTACTAAACCTCTCACCTTCAGCGGGCTTACTTCCTTTTACACTTACGCGGTCTTTTTCTCAGATTTTTGAGACAATGAGTCGCTGTTGACCCTGGACGAAGGCAATTGACCTAGTCCTCTTCTGGTAAGCCTGAAGCAGTATCGATCCACCAAGACGAGTTTGTAGGATCAAACTCTTCTAGCGTCTCTAGAGTTATGTTGGATTTGGTTAGACTATCCAAATAAACGTTAGCTTGATATCGTCTTACCTTCTTCTCTGAGTTCCGAATAGCAATCGTTAGGTTCCTAATATCCCAGCTTGAGCCATTGTAGATGTCTGCCTCAAACGTATAGCGGTTGGCGCTACTTTGTGGTGTGTAAGTCGAGACCCCCCAAGTCTTTCATCCAATTCTTACCATTATATTTAGGATGGTCGCGAGCAGATCCTTCAAGCTCCGCTAGAGCTCCATGAGGGATTATCTGAATGTCCTTCTCTCTACCCTCACTATATTTCTTTTTGCATGCTTGCCGAGCCATGAGTGCAGCTGATTTAGTTTTAGCCTCTTTGACTGACTCCAGAACACAGTCTTCGTACGAGCCAAATAGACCAAAGAAGTCTGCCTTTGATTCTTGAGAAAATACAGTTAGAAGGATCAGTGGCGTTACACAAATCTGTACAAATTTCATACATACCTCTGATGAGAGTTCTAGGGGTTCCCCGCACGAGAGCAAATTCGGATCGTAGTGGTAGTTCCAAAGGAATTGTATTTACAAATCAAATTCTTTAGCGAACCTGTGTTAACTCATTGCAGAAGGTGTGTAGATCTTCTGAGGAAAAGTGCGAATTTCCATTCTGATAATCCCATGCTTTCCTCTCCAGATGTCTTGAGAATGTAAATATCAAAGCGTGATGGATAGTAAAGATGAAAAAAATTGAAAAAATTGATCTCCCACCATTTGAGTACACAGCTTTGGAAGCTGCGCTTCTAATAAATGGGGTCAAATAAATGGGGTCGGAGTAAAATTTACATTTATCCTCTCCCTGTTCAGTCTCAAACTGATTCCTGGCGAACCTTCTCTATTTTACCCTGCTCGAGATACTTAGGATGCGCAGTCCACTTACGAATTCGCTGTTCAAAGGTGTGGGCCGCATATCTCGGTCACTTGTACTGGGCTGGATCAGTGGCCATTCCCGCTCGGACAGGGTTCAGCTCAATGTAGCGACAGCACTTTAAAAAATATTGACCTGACTGAGCTATACAACCTTTGAAAGCGCGTTTTATGAGCCGGCGTTACTAACAGATGAGCATGATTTATCATGAAAACAAACGCGTGAGTTTCTAAATCGAAATTCTGTGCACCTTCCAATAGTCAGTTAGCATAGGGTGTCATATCTTCATTTGAAGCAAATCAGATGTGTCCATTATTGGTCCGTTGAACAAACGTGCGCCACGGTGGGAAAGAAACGTGCTCTTCTAGGCTCGAGTTGCACGCTGGTGTATTCGGGGCAATTCTATCAATGTAAAACTTCCTCGCCGCGGGTGAAAGCCTTACTGCATTTGAGTGAATGTTGCCGAAATCAGTGCGATGTTGGCGGCGAGATGTGAGCTGTTTGTAAATTTTACCCCGACCTCATTTTCTGACCCCACTTTCTCGTCACTTGACCGTGGCAACTGGTTGTTAAATCGATGAACTTTATGGTTTGCTGGCATTGATCAGTACGGTATCCAAAGTTTGTACTAACTATTTGGGTACGAAACCATTGAAGTCAGCGCAGGGCGCTTTTAAGGAGACAAAGATGAGATTAGCAGGGAAAGTCGCCATTATTACCGGGGGTGCCAGCGGAATTGGTCTTGCCACCGTGCTGAAGTTTGGCGGGGAAGGTGCAAACGTCGTTATTGCTGACTTCAACGCTGAGACCGGGGCCGCGGCTGTCGAAGCTGCAACACAACAGGGTTACAACGTCTCCTTCATTAAGACTGATGTCGCTAGGGAACAGGACATTGAAGCGATGTGCGAGCATGCGCAAACAACCTATGGCCGATTGGACATTTTGTTCAACAATGCCGGTGTCGGCGGCGCTATTGGTCCGCTGACTGAGACCACCGTCGAAGATTGGGATTACACCTTTGACGTGCTGGCGAAAGGTGTTTTTCTGGGAATCAAACACGGTGCACGGATGATGCGCGCCCAAGGTGATGGTGGCTCGATCATTAACACAGCATCGATCGCGGGGTTAAGTGGTGATGGCGGGCCGCTGGTTTATTCAGCCGCAAAAGCCGCTGTGATCAATCTCTCGAAGTCATCGGCAGTAGAGTTGGCACCGGATCTCATTAGGGTAAACGCAATTTGCCCCGGGTTTATCGCGACGCCACTAAATGATGGCGGTAATCCGGAAGCAACCCAGGACGCGTATTCAAAAAGCCAACCCTGGCCAGAATACGGCCGCGGCGAACATATTGCCGGTGCGGCGCTGTTTCTGGCCTCGGACGATGCCGCGTTTGTAACCGGTGAGTCCATTGTCGTTGATGGTGGCGCGACCGCCGCCGGACCGGACCGTTCAGGAAAATTTCCAAAAAAATCGGCCAGAAACTCCCGCTATTCGGGTATAACAAAAGGGTCAACAGGTGCAGGGAACGATTTACGTAAAATAGTCACTTGATCATTTGTTCAAATAAACAGGGTCGAGGAAAATTTTCAGAATGGTTACATTTACCGATGCGGCCTCCGGCCTCTTTCTTGTGCGATTGCGCGAAGTCCATCAGTATGAACGCATACCGGGGAGGCATCAGACCGAAGATGGCTGAATTATCGCGTTTTCTCGTTGAGCAGAAAAGATGCACTAACAGCCTCTGATGCGATGGGCTGGTAGCGATGATAGTCCGGTATCGACCCATAGCTGATATTTCTCCGCACTAGGCTAAACTTCCGCCACTTGCAGCATTCATATTTTAACAACGTTGTACACTGTCAAAAAACTATGAAAGGGCCGGTAATGGTGACGATCGAACAGCTTGGCAACGCAGGAGAGATAGTCGGGGCGATAGCGACGGTTGGTATGTTGGTTTATCTCTCTTTTCAGATACGCGAAGGCACTACTGTAAACAAAACATCAACCTTAGTTGAGATGCTAGAAGGTGCAAGTGACCGTACAGCAGGGATACTTTGCTTGAACGCTGAAGTCTCAGACATAGTCGTGAGAGGTGTTAATTCGTTGGAGAGTCTCGACGAAAAAGAGAAAGTTCGCTTTTGCTTTTTCGTGATGGAGCAGGTGCTCCATATGCAGAACGTAATGGAAAGACGCCATGCAAAGTTGCTGCCAAAAGTCGATTACGTCGCCTGGCTCGATTGGACCTGGGCCATTTTACGTACGCCGGGGGAAGAGTTGTTTGGCCACAGGTTAGGGCTGTAATCACCCCGGCTATTGGCGAAGTGCTGGATGAACACCTTGAACAGAACCAAGATTCCCCAACGTTACTCGATCTGATGCCGGTCTTTGTGCGATCGGCTGATTAAGGATCCAGAATATATGACCGCAATTGGCCATTTGCAGTCATTTAGCACAGATAACTTCGCTACCCCGCCACTAGAAGCCAACATCGCACAACCCTTTCAGATGTTTCCCACTGTACTGCCTTACAATGTTGAAGAGGGCTTGTGGGGGTGTCGGTGGATACGAGCATCCAATTCCTTTTCTACCAGCGTGACCCTTCTGGCTTTCACTTTTAGGCGCCAGTCATCACAGTCTGAAAAATCGACTGTGACGAGCATTTCGGCGCAGCGGCTGAGGAGCCTGTTTCCTAGTTTCTCATCCCCTCCTCCCAATTCCTCAGTCGTTAGGTTGGTGGTGAGGAAGGTACCAGCTTTGCCCAGTTCATAGCGGCGTTCAAGGAGATGCAAAACAATTTGTATCTGTTCGTTGTTCCCCTGTGGATGAATGTCATCAATGAAAACCAAGCGGGCGTTTTCCAGCGCGAGCATTGCTTTTTGTCTTTCATCCTGATTCTGACAGATCTCGATGAGTTCCTTAAAGCCAATGTAGATCAGATCAGTTGGTTGATAATCATAAGATTGCAAGTGACTTTGGAATTGATGCACAGTGTCCCAGAACTCTTCCGTTGGTGATAGCTCTGTGGTAATGGTCAGATTTGAGTTCAATTTTACGTAACCAGTATCTGAGTCATTGGTTCCTGACTCGCTGGACTGACGCTCAATGTACTTTATGTAAGCCGCTTCAATGATGTCGAGCATGACTTTGCGCACATCGCTGAGTTCTCTCTCAAGCTTTTCTGCAATGCACTTCCCGTAAGCGGCCATCAGGTGTGTTTTGCCGGAACCTGGCGGTCCATAAAGATAAGCGCCTATGGTCGGGTTTAGAGGATCATTGCCATCACAAACCAGGGGGTCTCCTGCCAGTAGCAATTTAAAAAGTTCGAT
>JBLHWY010000211.1:0-8691 GCA_047629195.1 Candidatus Azotimanducaceae bacterium | reverse complement strand
CTCAATGACATAATATGTCGGGTTACTGTAATTAAATGATTGTTACAAAGAGTTGGAGGCCATGCTGATGGATCCATACACCAATATATCTCTGCTTATACCTTTTTCGGTACAGAGGACCTTACGAAGCGCCAGATTGCTACTGGCTCTGCTTATGGTCGGCCTGCTTGTTGGTTGTAGCTCCGGTGATGCTGAAGTTGAGGCCGAATTACTGAGCGCCGAGAGAAGGCTCGATGAGCTTCAGAAGTCTTTGAGTTCCGGTTCACTTCGAAATGCATCAATCATCAGTCAATACAGTCGGGTCTTGAAAAAAGATCGCCCAGATTTGTCGCCACTCCTTACGGTGCTTGAAAAAGAAGCTACGCTCGAAAATCCACTTTATGTCAGCCTGCGGCATCGATTTGATGGTGTCAAAAATGGCACTGAACGCTTTGATTCGTGGACAGAGAAGGTGGTGGAATTACAGGCCATCCAGACTGCTTCGGACAGCGCTGTGTTCAATGATGCGATGTCAGACACAGTTAATGTTATCGCAGACCTTTCGGGCGGATCACTTGCACGGGTTAATGCAGTGAGTAAAGAGTCCGAACTTGCGATGAATAATGCGAAGGACCAGGGCGCGGGCAGTCAATACGTCGGCAATCCACATTACGGTCATTGGTCCCATGGTTCTGGCGGCTCATTTTGGGCCTGGTATGGACAATATGCGTTCTTTTCAAGCATGTTGGGTGGGCGTAGTCACTATTACAATAATTGGGCAGGTTCCCGCGGATACTCTTATTATCACGACACGGGTCGGAATAGTTTCAGTTCAAGGTCCCAGAAATCCGGTATGCAAGATGTCGAGCAGAGAAGCAGGAAGCAATTTGGCAGCAGTGGCAAATTTAAAAGCCCCTACGCCAGAACTCGATCCGGAGCATCTGGGATGAGCAGAGCCAGTACAGCGCAAAGGAAATCCTTGTTTAATAGTCCGTATGCTAAATCGGGGTCCAATTCGAAAAGTACCAGCAAATTTCAAAGTAGTACCAGAAGTAGCGGCTTTCGAACGTCGAAGGGTGCCTCTAGAGGTAAATAGGCTGTGGAAAAAAGTGTTAGGGACTCGTTAAACGTCATAAAAATGGGTAGGAATGAATCATGAGTGATTTTTTTGGTCTGGACAGCGTTGATGTGTACGCCTACAGCATATTGTTAATCGACCTCACGATAGCCGTCGTAATGATTTCGGGGCTCCGCTTTCTAACCGGGTTAGTGGCGAATGTGAACAGTGCTGAGGAATTGGCATCCAGAGACAATGCTGCATTCGGTATTGCGATGGCGGCCGGAACTGTCTCGCTTGCGTTGATGCTGACAGGTGCAGTTTCTGGCGCAATGGGTGCAACTTACTGGCAAGAAATTGTGAGTGTCGGTAGTTACGGCGTGCTCGGGCTTGTGCTAATTAAAGTTGGCCGATTGATACAAGATAAGGTGCTGTTGCGTGGAATTGAAATACAGTCTCAAATAAAGTCTGGCAATGTTGCGGCAGCTTTAGTTGATGCAGCGAATACAATTGCCATCGGTTTAATTCTTCGTGCTGTCATGCTCTGGGTTGAGAGTGAAACGCTCAGCGGCTTACTGGTAGTGCTTGCGGCTTTTGTAATCACTCAGCTATTGCTGGCGCTAGTGACCAGTTACCGCATTCAAGTGTATGCTCGCCGCAATGGTGGGGCAAGTTTACAGAGTGCATTTGCCGAAGGTCATGTGGCGCTTTCTGTGAGATTTATGGGCCATTTGATGGGTGTTGCACTTGCGCTCACGGCCGCTTCGGGCGTGGTTGCATACTCTGAAGATTCACTGCACATCGCCTTGCTAACTTGGGCGGGTGTGACGTTGCTGTTTACTATGATGGTCTCTCTATTAGCGGTTGTTGCGAGAAGCGTCATTCTTGCGGGCATTAATGTAGTTGAAGAAGTTGATGAACAACATAACCTTGGCGTTGCTGCAATTGAAGCGGCGATCTATATTTCTATTGGGCTCTTTTTTGCTGCACTCTTTGCGTGAGATCTGCTGCGTGAGATCTATCACGAGAGATGACATCAAGGGATGCAAGGAAACTTGTGTATAAACACAGCGTTTTCTTGTTTGCTTAATTTTGAACCTACCTTCCTTTTCTAAGTTGCGAGCCAGGCCCAACGCGCTAGCCTTACAGGATTTTCTACTGATCCTGATCATGGCTGTGTTGGCCGGTTGTGGACTTATCTATGAATATTTGTTGTCAGCTTATGCTGGGAGAATATTAGGTACACTAGAATCAACCATTTACACGATGATCGGGCTTATGATTGTTTCTATGGGGTTGGGTTCATTTGCCGCAAGGTTGTTTAAGGAGCCTTTTACGACATTTGCCTGGCTAGAGTCACTTATTGCCTTTTTCGGCGTTAGCTGTATTTTGTTGATTGCAATCGCAGTCTCTATTTCTTCCATACTTCCTCGTGTGATTGCAGAGACCTTTAATTTGCCACCTGACCTAGTGCCAAAGGGTGGTCTACTGGAGGGAATTCGTCAGGTAGCTCGGATGTCTCCTTACTTCTTTGGCGTGATTATTGGTTTTTTTATAGGTATGGAAATCCCCCTCATTGCTCGCGTCAGAGAAAGAGTCCATGGCGAGCATTTGGAACACAATACGGGCACAATATATGGTGCTGATTATATAGGTGCGGGCGCAGGGGCTGCCATTTGGGTCACATTTATGCTTTCGATCGATATCACAAAAGCAGCTGTGATCACCGCCACTGCAAATGTTATAGCAGGGCTTGTTTTTCTATATTTATACTGGCCGAGAATAAAGCTGAGAAAATCACTGCTGATTGTCCATGGACTTATTGCGGCCCTGGTAGTGATGATTTATCTATATGGAGAAGATTGGTCTATCAAGATGACCAACCTGTTGTATGAAGATGAGGTCGTTTTCAGTTATTCCACCCGATATCAGCACTTTGTTGTAACTGAGCGTTACCTGGCCGATCGAGAGGATTCCGTTTATGGTTTTTACATTAACGGTCGGCTGCAGTTTTCCAGTACTGATGAGCATGTTTATCACTCTATGCTGGTTTATCCGCCAATGCTTGTGGCGAACAAAAATAGCCATGTGCTTATTATTGGTGGTGGTGATGGGCTCGCACTGAGGGATGTTCTACGCTTTGAACCTGAGGCCGTGACCTTGATAGATCTTGATACGGAATTGGTCGACTTTTTTACTTATGCTGAAAATATGCCCGACTACAGAGTTGATTTGGTTGAGCTTAATGATCGTGCGTTTTCTGATGAACAGGTTACGGTTATTCATGGTGACGCCTTCATCCAAGCTGAGCGGTTGGTAAAGGCCGGTGAGCGTTACGACGTGATCATTGTTGATCTGCCTGACCCCAGCCACCCTGATCTTGATAGGATGTATAGCACGTATTTTTACGAGCGGTTGGCGGACTTATTAAAGAAAGATGGTGCTATGTCGGTGCAATCAACCTCGCCTTACCACGCGAAATATGCATTTCTAAGTATTGGTAAGACGATTAAAGCTGCCGGTTTCAGTCAGGTTGAACAGTACAGACAAAATATTCCGAGTTTTGGGGAGTGGGGTTGGACCCTTGCAACTCACTCTTCGACGGCGTCAAGGAGACGCTTGATTGAAATGAAAAGTCCTGACCTGCGCGGTAACCAGTGGCTTACGGTTGACCTGCTAGTCGCAGCGTTTGAATTTCCCGGAGACTTTTTTAGCGATTTGGAGAAAATTGAAGTGAATCATCTGGGGCAAAACCGGATATACCGCTATCATGATGAAGCCTGGCGCCGTGATATGGGCATCTATAAAGATTAAAAAGGCAAAGATTAACAAAAACCGTTGACATATTATGTCGAAACACTAAACTACTCACATCGACATAATATGTCGTGATCAATAAAAGGGAGCAGCGAATGAATACACAAGATCTGGCAATAAGAATTTCTGATCTTTCAAGTTTCGAAGGTTATCAGTTTGATTGCCAACCAATACCGGGTGAAGTTGACGTATTGCAAGTGACCGTTGGGGAATATCTGGAATTACCCGTTTTCCTTTCGGTTACGGACACTCAGGTTTTGTGTATTACGTATCTGTTTACCGAGGCTGAAATTGATACAGCCAGAAGATGCGAGATGATGGAAGAGATGTTGGAACTCAATATTCCAATGCCATTGTCATCTTTCTCGAAGATTGGTGATCGCTACGTCGTTTTTGGAGCACTTTCCACTAACTCGAACATCGAAGATATTTGCCATGAATTGATCACGGTAACTGAGAATGCGATCGAAGCCCTTGGGGCACTAGAAGAATTCTTAAGCTAGGCGAAATGAATTCGCGAGGAGTAGTTTGATGAGTGTATTAAAGAAAATTATGACAGCAATTCGAGGTGGCGCACGTGAAGTTGGTGAGCTGGTCGTCGATGCAAATGGAACCCGAATTTTTGAGCAGGAAATCAATGATGCCCAGACTCATCTTCGGAAAGCCAAACAGGATCTAACCGAGGTCATGGCGAAGCAAATGCAGGCTAGTCGGAAACTTGAGACGACCAAAGCAGACATCTCTGAACATGAAGGCTACGCCGCTCAGGCGCTAGACAAGGGCGACGAGGCATTAGCCATGGAGATTGCAGAGAAAATTGCACGACTCGATCTTGAGCTAACAGATGAATCAGAAGTTGTTAGTAGCTTTACGACTCATGTCACTCGATTGAAAGATTTGGTGAAAAAGACGGAACGTCAGATCAAAGAATATGAGCGCCAGTTGAGTATGGTTAAGACGACTGAAAGCGTTCAAAAAGCCAGTGCGGCAATTACTGATAACTTTAGTTCATCGAACTCAAGAATATTGTCAGCAAAGGATTCTTTGGAACGTATCAAGAAACGTCAGCAGGATAATTTTGATAAAATGTCCGCAGCTGAAGAACTGATGGAAGAGGACTCCGATAAGAGTCTTGAAAATAGGATGAAAGCTGCTGGAATTGGCGAACAAAAAACGTCAGCCAATTCGGTTTTAGATCGCATTAAAGCCAACAGAGGTGCGTAATTGAGTTGGTAGTCGTGAATAAAAAGCCCCTCTTTTGAGGGGTTTTTTGTCTAGGGCCCGGTTTGTAGAAAACTGTTTGTAGAAAACTAATTGCAGAGGATTAGGCGATAATGAAATCGTTCATAAAAGGATTGTGGAGCAGAACAAAAGCTGAGCCAGCTGCCAGAGAACTTGATCACCCGCGCACGCTTGCCGTCGGCGACTTTCTTAAGATGAGCGATAGTTATGGGTTGCCAGAATATCTTAGAGACCAGGTGTTTGAAGTTACTGCGATCACTACGTTGCAATACGAGCACGCATTTGAAACGACGTTTAGCCTCCGCAGTAAAAACAACGACAGCATTGATCTGACCATTGATAATGATGCGGGTCGTGAAAGAGCAGCATTTTCGATTGAGATTCCAAGAACGGTGGTGGAACAGGTTTTTGATCTTGATGAGTTCTCGTCAATTTTTGATGAAGAAACACCAGCCTCACTTAATACCGTTACCAAGCTAGATCTGGGGGGATGGTTGAGTGATCAATATCACCAGACAGCCTGCGGCGAACGGGGCTTCTTCTACCAGAAGGACTGTCGAGGTTCGGGCCCGTCTGAGTTTGAAGGCGACGGTGAACCATTCGACTACTACGAAATGGTCAGTGCTGATGAATCTCAGGCTGTCGAAGTCGCGGTTTATGGTGGCGGCGAAACCGAAGTCTCGTTGGTTTTGAACCGGTCCATAGAAGACATCCGAGAATTGTGGCCCGCGGCTGCAGCGGCCCCATGAGTACGTCTCATTGAGTACGTCTCATTGAGTACGTCTAAATGAGTACATTCAAGCGAGTTCGTTCCTATGAGTACTAAGGACAAATGGGAAGGTGAGAAGCGGGCTGTCAAAGCTGTGCAGATTGCCTTTGATGTCGGGGATGATGTCAACAGGAAAATCCGCCTTGAGGCGGTACAGCGAGGTATTAATCCCCCTGATAGGGTCCGTCAGATTCTAGGGCTACCCGTTACACCTAAACCTGTACGTCCACGTTTATCTATCTCGCTTTCTGATGATGATTTTGTGTTACTAGCAGAAGAATTCGGTGTCGCAGTGGATGATAAGCTGAAAATTCGTCAACTCGCAGCAGAAAAACTCATTGAACATCTTGAAAGTGAAGATGGTTAGTCGAGTTTTTGTTACTCTCTAGGTTTTGAATTCTCAGGTATTTGCCAACTCGTCACTGGATAATAATCCTTGCCATGCTACGAATAAGAACTGAACTCTTACGTCGCCGTCGATCACGCTGGTCCAACCTTGTCACAACCTTTGACCGAAAAAGGAAAATGATGGAGTTGTTTCTGATTTTGGTCGGAGTTGCTGCTGCGCATATTATTGCAATGATGGGGTTCGAAGACCTAAGCCTGTCCGATGCAATCTGGCTTACATTGACGACAATGACCACGGTGGGTTATGGCGATATGTCTGCTCAGACAGGTATGGGTCGTTTTGCCACTATATTACTGATGTATGGTATTGGGATATTTTTACTGGCGCAAATTGCAGGTGAATGGATTGATTTCCGTATGAATCGACGGGAACGAATGCGTAAAGGGTTATGGAGATGGAACATGAAGAATCATATCGTAATTGTGAACTCGCCTGAAAGAGATGGTGTCCGCTATCTGAGAATGCTGGTGGAGCAGATTCGAAACACACCCGTGCTCGAAGATCTTCCTATTCAGGTATTTTCAGATTCGTTCTCTGAAGGGCTGCCGAATGAAATCGCTCAATGGGGCGTTGCTCTTCACCACGGTCACCCCGAGGGACGCGATATGCTGGATGAGGTTGATGTTGAAGAAGCCGATTTTATTATAGTGATGGCTGTAAATACCCAAAGTCTTAGATCTGACAGTCTGACCCTTGACGTTCTGGATAAGCTTTCTAACTACAAGCTAACCGGTCACGTCATTGCTGAATGTGTGCAGGACGAAAACAGAGAAAGGTTTTTGAGACGCGGAGCCAACGCTGTCATCAGGCCCATGCGTGCCTACCCGGAGTTAATGGTGCGCGCAATGGCAGCGCCTGGAACTGAAATGATCCTGGAAGATCTGTTCACTCACGAAGGCGTCCATCCTAAACGATATGATCTAGCCATCCCTTCACAGCCATGGGGAGAGCTTGCAGCGCGTTTGTTGTTGGCTGGCTTAGGTACGCCTATTGGCTATCTGAACGCAGATCAAAGGGTGATTACGAACCCTGAAGCGAGCAAGCAAGTCGACGGTACGGCGATATTCCTCATGGTCAATCAAGATACGGTGCCTTCCATCGAAGATATTCAAAATTGTGTGGTCGCGGGCTGAGTATGCGAGCACGTAGGTTTGAGTGAGTTAATTGAACAGGCCAAGCACCTTGGGTAACAAAAGTCATGTCACTTGGTTCAAGGCCGCGGAGACTATTGGTTTCTTTACCCTCCTTATCTGGATCGCTCATCTCCTA
The DNA here is from genome assembly GCA_047629195.1 of Candidatus Azotimanducaceae bacterium. Classification (GTDB taxonomy): domain Bacteria; phylum Pseudomonadota; class Gammaproteobacteria; order Pseudomonadales; family Azotimanducaceae; genus UBA4582. The sequence continues at coordinate 1,149 of JBLHWY010000211.1, read as the reverse complement.
AATACCTTTACTGGCCATCAGTTGGATGTATTCGGTATATATCCCCGGAAGCCAGAAACGCTCCCAGGCGTCATTCTCTGGCCTTTGCTACATGCAAATTTTAATCACATTATCTTAAATACCACTCCCTTATTATTTATGGGGTTTCTGGTCGCACTTCGAGGCCGTGGATTATTTGTTTATTCTAGTTTATTGATTGTGGTGGTCGGTGGACTTGGTGTCTGGGTATTTGGCCGTGCAGCATTCCATATAGGCGCGAGCGGCCTTGTGTTTGGCTATTTTGGGTTTTTGGTCGCAATAGGTATCTATGAAAGGAGTTTCTCTGGGCTTGCGATAGCCTCTTTGACGCTTTTTTACTATGGAAGTATTATTTTTGGTGTTTTGCCAACAAATAATTTTGTGTCCTGGGAGGGCCATCTTTTTGGACTATTTGCGGGTATTTTAGCTGCGCGCGTTTTTGCGAATCCAAGGGGTCGTAAAAGAACTTCGTAATGAATCAAAATATGCGCGGTTCCGGCTTGACGTGAACGGCTAACCTACATAGAATGCGGCGCTTCAAGTTGAAGTGTGTCCCCTTCGTCTAGTGGCCTAGGACACCTGGTTTTCATCCAGGCAACAGGGGTTCGACTCCCCTAGGGGACGCCATCAATTGAACCGGAAATTGATAATTTATCAATTTTGGTCAATAATACAACTTGGATGTAAGTAGCATATTTTGATGCGGGTGTAGCTCAGCTGGTAGAGCGCAACCTTGCCAAGGTTGAGGTCACGAGTTCGAGCCTCGTTACCCGCTCCAAAATATTGCATTTGGACTACGAAGGAATCGAAAGATTCCCGAGTCCGAGGACAACGTGTCCCGCCTGTTACCCGCTCCAAAATATTGCATTTGGACTACGAAGGAATCGAAAGATTCCCGAGTCCGAGGACAACGTGTCCCGCCTGTTACCCGCTCCAAAATATTGCATTTGGACTACGAAGGAATCGAAAGATTCCCGAGTCCGAGGACAACGTGTCCCGCCTGTTACCCGCTCCAAAATATTGCATTTGGACCATGAAGGAATCGAAAGATTCCCGAGTCCGAGGACAACGTGTCCCGCCTGTTACCCGCTCCAAAATATTGCATTTGGACCATGAAGGAATCGAAAGATT
>JBLHWY010000210.1:0-8731 GCA_047629195.1 Candidatus Azotimanducaceae bacterium | reverse complement strand
AAGTGCTGCATCACCTACTGAGAAAAAATTTAGCGCGGCGGGTCGGCCATCATGAACGGAGTGATGCCAAATTGCATGAATGTCGCCAAAGCCAAATGATGATGTTGTTGCCTCGCACTTGTCAGGTCCGATCCATCTAGCGAGTCCGGGGATGCCTTGGCAAATCTGGTCGTATTTGTCACCGTCCTTAATCGCTTCCCGCAACTCTTCTTCGTGATTTGGCAAGCAGATAATGACAGCGAAGTGGCCACCCTCACCAGGGAATACGCCAAACTTCATGTAACCCAAATCTCCTGCGGATGGCATATCACTGTTGCGTGTTGGTTCTTGTACGCCGTCCAGAAGCTTATAGTGACGAGTGTAGTAGACGATTTCTGCATCATCATCCTCCGACGAAAAATGCGCGCCATGCGCTGATAACCATTCCTTGAATTTACTATTTCGACCACCTGCATCAATGACAATATCTGCCAAGAGTTCCTGCTGTTCTCCGTCATCGGTTTTTATCTTTATGCCGTTAACCTTTAGCAGGTCGTTGGAAGAGTCGACACAAGGGCCAAGAACCTGTGTATTGCTTAGGATAGTGAGATTTGAACGTTCAGCATAGCGTCGAAATACAGTTTCCATGGTGGCGCGGCGACACATGAGTAACCACATTCTTTCGTCTTCTGGCTCAGGTATGTATGCGGATTCTAGTTCCGGTGGCACCATGTCTTTAAAAGCAATTTTACGTGCGCCAGCTTGCCAGAAATCTTCAATTAGCTCGGGGAAGCTGTCTTGCAGTAGATTGCTCATAGCGGCTAGGAATGCATGAGGGTGGCGAAATTGTGCGGCACCACGACGGTTCCAATTAAAAAATGCTTCGTCTGCATCACCAAGTGGTGGCGGTGGGTCTCTTTCGATAAGGGTGACCTTATGGCCATTTTTAGCAAGCACAAGACCGCTGCAAAGACCGCTAATGCCAGCACCAACAATTATGACAGATTCGCTCATGAAACTTGCTCCAAAAAATACAGAATACCTTTGTTCACTGCCTCAGGTGCTTCTTGTTGTGTCCAATGCCCGATGCCAGGTATGAGTTCGTGCAACACCTGATTGGGTACGGTTTTCTCCATTTGTTTAAGTGCTTCTGCCGCCATCATAATTACACCGTCTTTCTGACCTGCCATGAACATAGCCGGCTGACTGATTTGACGCGGCGCACCTTCGGTAAGTTGCCAGCTGAGGTTGTGGTTTCTATAGTAGTTTAATGGACCGCGGAATCGACTCGCTTCGAATTCTGCGGTATAAAAGTCGAGATCTTTTTCTGAGCACCAGTCACCGAGTTTTCCAGGGTCTGGTAAATCGGACAATAGATCAGCGTCTGCGGATTTGGGTGTGAAATCGGTAATGCTGACGTCACCCGAAGCCATGTGATAAAACTTTCTAAGTGAGGTTCTGATGTCTGCTTCCAATTCAGCTTCCGCAATGCCGGGTGCTTGAAAATATAGTTGGTAGAAAAACATGTCCTTGAAAATGGCCTTCAGAGTATCCAGAGGAGGCGCTTCCGCACGAGGACTGAAGGGCACGGATAGTGCGCCAACAGCCGTGACCTTATCGGGGTGATGTAGCGCTGTACTCCATGCTGTAGGGGCGCCCCAATCATGGCCGATAACAATAGCAGTTTCATGACCTAAGGCTGGTATCAGACCAATGATATCATTGACGACTTCCACCTGATTGTAAGCTGAGATGTCTTCAGGTTTATCGCTCTTGCCATAGCCACGCATGTCCGGCGCAACGACATGAAAACCTGCGTTGGCAATAGGCTCGAACTGATGTCGCCACGAATACCAGGACTCAGGGAAACCGTGTAACAATAATACTAGCGGTCCTTCTCCTTGCTCAGCAATATTGAGTTCTATGCCATTGGTGGCAACTCTACGTTGGGTTATGTTCATATAGGTGCGCCAATGACTTTACCGCTCGTGGCATTGGTGTATCCCTCTGCGTGTGTATAGGCAATATCTCCACCTATGACAACTGTGTCGATACCGATACTGTCGCGTACATATCGAAAACCGTTACCAGGTACATCCTGAACAAAATATTCTTCGCCTCGGTCAATTGTCTCTGCGTCGAAAATAGTGATGTCGGCGACGTATCCTTGTTTCAGTAACCCGCGGTCAGCAATGTGCCATATTTCCGCGGTATCCGCTGTGATCTTTTTGACCGCAGCTTCAAGTGACATGGTTGCAGTGTCTCTGACAAACCTGCTGATAAGGTAGCCAGTGTCGCCATAGGTCGAGAAGGAAAGAATATGTGCGCCACCATCACTTGCGCCAATCATCACGTTAGGGTGCTTAAGTAGGGACCCAACTTTTGAATCATTGTTGTGACCCATGTCCGCCGACAAAAAGTGAGCATCTAATTCTTCTTCGAGCGACAGGTCTATCATGACGTTCAAGGGATCAGTACCGCGAGCGTCCGCAATTTCTGCCAGCGTTTTGCCGACGTACTGCTGATTGGCCTCTGTATTGACCTTCCTGAGTATGAGTCTCTTCCATAGCGAATTCATCACTTGTGCTTCCGCGACCATTTTCTCGCGCTGTTTGGGATCGCGTAAAGCCGCCATGATGCTATCGACCGTGCCGAAACGTATGACTGAATACCAGGTACGAAGCCTAATGAATAGCAAACTTGGTACTGCAAAGCAGAAGCTGATATCGATAGGCCGTGTTTGGACTTGTGGCCAGACCTGCGCGCCTGCTTCAACTTGTTCATCGATGCGCTCCATGATTCTGTCAACACCAGCAAAATTGTCTGCGTTTACAAACAATGGAGAGAGCGTCGTGGTGACATCATGCTTGCGACTGATATCTGCCAGTTGATCGATTCTAGCGATAGTAATATCGTTATCAAAGAATTCGTGCACAACTTGTAATATTCGGTTGTATTCACCGAGTACCTCACACAGCGCATCAAGCTCCGCCGGTGTGGCGTACCGACTAGGTACTGGTTGCAGGCGTTCATCCATATCTACAAAGCTGGTGGACATGCCGATTGCGCCTGCATCAAGACATTCCCGTAACAATTTTTGCATCCCTTTGATCTCAGCGTCATTGGCTTGACGGCTCATTGAGTCGTCTCCCATGACCCAAAGTCTCAGAACGCTATGGCCAACCAATGGCGCCACGTTGATCATTAAACCTTTCTGTATTCGTGCGACGAATTCATCAAAGGTCTCCCAGTTCCACTCAACGCCTTCTTTAAAGGCGATTGCTGGCATTTCTTCAATCTGATTGAACATGCCCACCAGTTTCATGCGATGTTCTGCTTTGAGTGGAGCGAGAGACAAGGAACAATTGCCCGGTACGATTGTTGTGACACCATGTTCTATGGCTGGCTTCGCTGCACCATCCCAAAGTAGTTGGGCGTCGAAGTGGGTATGGGGATCAATAAATCCTGGAGAGACAATGCGCCCACGAGCATCAATTTCTTTTGTTGCTGTTTCATTGATTGTTCCGGCGTCGATTGATCTGACAACAGTGATCTTGCCGTCTTTGATACCAATATCTGCTTGGTACCCCGGTAGCCCGGTGCCGTCTACAACAAGACCATTCCTGATAATTATGTCTAACATAGTGTTCTCCAATTAGTATCTGTTGTATGCCTGGGTTAGCGCATCACGCACTTTTTCCCAACTGTGCCCGATGAGTTCTTCGGCGGAAGTGGCTCTGCAGTTTTCCATCAATGCGATACCGCTGGAGTGATCCAGACTGACCTCTGATGTGCCACCATTCTCAAACTCGATATCCAAAATCATCTCCGCGACACCTTCATGTGCTGCGGCGAGTCGGACTGATTTTATTTTTGCTGTACTCATGCGATGGGCAGAGGTGGCTCTAGAAAAATAACATCGCTTGGCAAAATAGGATTTCCCGAACGGGGCGATTCACTGCCAGGTGCTCTTCTCGCAAAAACATGTAAATTCCAACTCTGAATTTTGCTAATAGCTTCATCGCTGCCCGTGCTGGCTAATTCACGTTCGGCGATTGAAGCCCATGTATCTTCTGCCTCAGGGAAAATTGATTTTCTGACTGCTTTCATTTTAGTACCTCAGGTTCCGGTTTTGATTGAAATTGGTTGAAACTCCCAGTTTTCGGGGAGCGCTGATTGCAGGTCGACGACTTTGTTGAATAGCGCATCGCGGCTGGTATCTGTTGCCGCTCCCGCAAGCGTTAGTGCAAATGCATAGTGGCCACGAGTTTCTAATTCTTCCAGGCTGATAACGTCATTGGCCCAAAGCTGTATCCAACTATAAAACTGCATGCTTAGCGTGATAGAGAGTGAATGGAGATTCATTCTGTGCGAAATATGGCCATGCTGAATTGCTTGCTGTACCAGGTTCTTCATCAGCGCCTGCCGCGGCAGCCCAAAACTGCTTTTGATCGATTCGTCTGTTTCTTGATGGACAGCCAGCGCGCCAGTCTTGTAGTAATTAGGCTGTTCTGCAAAAAGTTGCACTGTGACGCTGACAAGATTGAAAATGATGTCAAGGGAATTGGCGTTTTCAATCAGCAGGCGCTCTTTGAAATCATCCAGGTCTGTATCCATAACGGCGGCAATAACACCCTGTTTGGATCCGAATAGATTATAGGGTGTAGCAATGCTCACGCCAGAAACCTCGGCGAGTTGTCGCATTGAGAACCCCGTGGTTTTGTGAGATCTCATAAGCTCACGGGCAACTTCTACAATTTGCGCGCGCTTGTCGGTTTTGTTTTGTTCTCGTTTGCTCAAGAGTCGTTCGCCTAATTCAATGCACTGACCTTAGCAAAACTAAAACGTGTTATAAAGTTTTTATAACCTGTTTATTTTGATTCGGGCATTGAAAGTCGAAGAAATGTCATTTAAAAACGAGTATTCGAACCATTCTGATGTCAGATCATCAGTGTAAAGTCACATAGGAGTCGCCTTATGGACCCACAAAAAAAATTGCCGAAGACTTTGATCAAGCTGCTGTTGAGCTAGAGAAAGCGGCAGCATATTACCGGATTGCTGCAACAAGGTATCGAGCTCAAGATGTGCCTGCTGGTTGGGCGCACGCGTTCGCAGGTATCGGTCACGTGAGTAAGGCAGATGTATTGATTTCAAAAAATGCAGAAATGCATTCAAACTTTGCTCGAATCATTGAGCAGCCAAGAGAGAGAGAAGAGGGATGAGAGAAGTAATAATCGCATCGCTTAAACAGCGATTAAGTGCCTATGATGACATTGTATCCAATAGCGATGATGAACAGATGGTGCAAAAGTTAGATATCCCCAAGCACAAATCATTGGGTGAACATTTGTGGTGTGTCGTCGGTGCCAGAGAGAGTTATGCCCATGCGATAAGTGAGGGCGATTGGTCTGGGTTTGGTTGTTCACTTGTAAGCCTGGCTCAAGTCGATGTTGCGAAGACCCTGAAAGCGTCAGGAGAAAATCTCATCAAAGCGATCGAGGCGGTTCAGGATTGGACGCCGGAACGCGAGGGGTTTTTGCTGAACCTAGCCGAGCATGAAGTCATGCATGAAGGTCAGATTATTCGGCATCTTTATGGACTCGAGCGAGAGATCCCGAACACGATGAAATGGGCATAGAACGAGCCTAGTCGTTATTTATCCACCTCTCCTAAAAATATCTCTTCGATGCTTAAGCCAAACAATCGCGCTGCTTTGAACGCTAGCGGTAGACTAGGATCAAATTTGTTTTTCTCAATGGCGTTGATTGTTTGACGAGAGACCTCCAGTTCATTGGCCAGTTGAGCCTGTGTCCAATCTCGTTCAGCTCGAAGCACCTTTAAGCGATTTTTCATCGGTATTTCCAGTTTGAAACAAAGATTGAAATTAAGAAGGTAATTGCAGTTAGAAAAAATAAATGTGAAATTTCCGGCTCGTAGCTAATCAATTTTATATCTTCAAGCATCTCATAGCCGGTGCCACAAACAAGCGTAGCACCGAGAGTAATCGCGGCTGCATCGAGAAATATTTTCTTTGCGAGTTCGTCCATTCCGTTTAAATGGCGTACCACAGCCATGACCATGCCAAATCCAATGAGCAAATTGAGGATGACAGCAGCAACTGAGATGAGTGTTGCAAAACCCCATATTAGTTTCGGACCGAAGCTGCCTAAAGCTGTCGTTAATACCCAAGCGATAGTCCAGTAGCGAAGCTGAACGATCTTTTTCCTGTTTTCTGACTTCCAAGTATCCGTTGGTGAGTTCGACATGTTTGGCTCCGCTCTTTGTAATGTAAAGTAAGCTTTACTTTAGATGTAGCGTGGTTTTATGTCAAGTACGATTTACATATAGTCGTGTTTTAGTTACATTTTCAGCAGGCAAAACTTCTGAATAAAAGTAGTTAGCCACTATCCTCATGCCTGTTTTTTGGTTCTATTGGACGTCAGGCTCAAGCTGATGGTGCTGATTGCCCGTTGGCTAAGTCCTTTGAGTCGTCGCTTGAAAAGTACCAATGCGACGTTCTGAACAGTAGGCGGTAGGTTACTCATTGCTTAAATTCAAACATCATGGACATGAGCATGAACCAACTCGACCACATTGTAATTGCACACCCAAATCTTGACCTCGCGGTAGAAGAGTTTGCTGATTTAACCGGTTGTACACCTGCCTACGGTGGGCCGCACCTTGGCGGTGGAACCCATAACGCGTTGGTTTCACTAGGTGACTCTGTCTATCTTGAGCTTATCAGTCCTGACCCTGGGCAGGTTTCCAAGGAAGCTAAGAGCAAGACCAGTAATTTGGCGCAACGAATCGCAGCGTGCGAGGGAAGTGAGCTTCTCGCCTGGGCGGTTCGCTCCAGCAGGCTCGACGAGATGTCGGGCGCGCTGCATGGTTTTGATGCGGCGAGACCATTTGATATGTCTCGTCAGCAACCGGATGGTGAAACTTTAAACTGGCGATTAATGAATTTGGTTAATCACGATCTTCATGGTTTTGCACCGTTCTTCATCGGCTGGCTCGATTGCGCGCATCCTACCAGTACAAATCCAGTGGCAGGCGAATTTATTTCTCTGTCAATATCTCATCCCGATTCGAGGCTGAACGGCGTTGTCGGGGAAATGGGTAATGTTTCTTTCACTGAAGGGACGCCGAATTTCACGCTCGAGTTTGAATCGAAAAAAGGAACTGTGGCTTTTAGTAGTCAAACGCTAGGAGGTTTTTGGGCTTGAGAGGATGAGGTTGTAGCAACAGCCGATTCAGAACCGCCGGGACAAAAAGCTGTCCCGGCTATTCCTTAAGTTTTTGAGACTATCTGCATCGCTACTCGAATAGCTCACCGCCACAGGCAGATGCTGTCGTGCCGTATTTCTCAAATGCTTTAATCACATTTGCACCTGTACGCCAGCGATGAACTTCATCAGGGCCATCCACGAGTCTTTGCGACCTAATGCCGGTGTACCATCTTGCTAAAGGCGTGTCATGACTGTAACCGAGCGCACCATGCAGTTGAATCGCAGTATCCACCACTTGGTGAACCATGTGGGCAAGGAAAACTTTGGCGATGCCATTTTCCTGCCTTAAGTCTTCACCCTTTTCTGCTTTATAAGCGATGTGCAGCAGCATGAGACGAGCTTTGTAAATCTCAGCAGCGCAGTCAGCCATCATCCATCTTACGCCTTGCCTGTCAGCTAGACGTTTACCAAAGGTCTCTCGTTGCACGACGTGACCGGCAGCGAGGTCAAGCGCGCGCTGGGCCATCGCTACATTGTGCATGCCGTGGCGTAATCTGCCGTAAGCAAGACGGTGTTGACCCATGTTAAAGCCTTGGCCTTTGCCACCAAGGAGATTCTGCCGCGGTATTCTTAGATTTTCGATCTTAATCTCAGAATGCGAGCCCCCCAATTTAAGTCCCAATTCTGTGTGTGGCTGCATCGTTTCAATGTTGCGTATAATTTCGTAGCCGGGGTTAGGCAGTTCTACGATGAAAGTACTGTACTGTTCGTGACGTGGGGCATCTGGATCTGTCTTTGCCATCACGACAGCGATATCTGCCACGCTAGCGGATGAACTGAACCATTTTTCGCCGTTTAGTACCCATTCGTCACCATCAAGGGTTGCTGTTGTTTGCATGCCCGTTGCGTCTGAACCAGCCGCCTTTTCAGTCATTGAATAACAAATTCGTTTTTCACCATTAAGTAATGGCTTCAGATACTTTTCTTTCTGATAGTCGGTCCCATGTTCCAGTAGCGTCAGCATAGTTGCATCGTCAGGACCTTGCGTGTTCATTGACAATGCACCGAGGTGGCTTTCTCCTAGTTCCATCTGTACCAGCGCGTTTGCCAGCGGGCGCAAACCCATGCCACCATGCTCGACAGGGATAAATGGACACCATAGTCCCTGGCTTCTGGCTTTGTTTCTGAGTTCTGCTAAAACACCATCAAAGTTATCAGCATTGCACGTTTCCTCCGCTGGTATACATTCGTCCTGCACAAACTTTCGCACCTTGTCACGGACTGCTTTAGTTTCTGCGGGGATCTCAAAGTCGATCATTCGGTATGCTCCTTAACAGTTAAAAGTATTGTTGTATCACCCTAGTATGGGCGAACGCAAGAAGAGGGAGCCCTTTTCGAGCCCAATTTCTTTGTTGGTTAACCCAAGAATATGTATGCTGTGTAATTAAATGTGCAGTGAAATGTTAGGAATTCAACGAAAGGGTGAAACTCATGAGTAAGGTATGTTTAATCACAGGTGTGGG
>JBLHWY010000209.1:0-8848 GCA_047629195.1 Candidatus Azotimanducaceae bacterium | reverse complement strand
ACCTTATGCCTATATTTCGCGCAATCCCAGCTTACAAAAATGACAATCTTGAATCCCAAACGAGTGTAAGCACAGACCTTCGTTCTGTGGTATCACAAACACGTCAGATCAGCGTCGTTACTTGATCAAATAAGTCATGGTGACCCGGAGGTGGAGAACGATTGTTTGGAATTGCTGCCTGATTTAGCCCTAAATGTTCCAGTATCTTCTCTATTACTTTAGGTTCCTCAATACAGGCGATAATCTATCGGGCGGCGTTCCGCCTTGCCAACACACTGACCACACTTCGTGACATCTATATTGAACACGCGTTTCAATCGCTGCGCCCAGTGCATGCCATATCGCTTTGAGCCAATCTGGCATTTGGCAGCGTGTTCTGTTTCTATCTGTACCGCTTGTTTGGGTACGATTTTCTTGCGTAACTCGTGCCGTCGCTATAAGGCGGTTTGAGTTCAACAATGACGCTGCCGTCATTCGCCAGTGATAATCCGAAGGCCGCCCCCTCGCTCTGCAATGGCTGGGCGCGTGATGTATCGGCAAAGACGTTCCCGCTTTTTACCCTGACCTGCTTTGCAGGCAACACCAGCATGTAGGGAGAAACCTGCGCGCTGACTAACCACGCGCTCTGCTATCTTCTGTGTAATACTTTCAATATCTTGATAAGTTGGCGATTTTACAGGATAGAAAACGCCCTGCTTGTCATACACCCCATCAAGGTAGAGCATGTGTAAGTGGAGTGGGCCGCATCCGGATTTAGAAAGGTGCTGATGACTCGATAGACTATCCCCAATACTTTGCTCATGACACCAGGTTGCGCGACGAACAGAAAGCGAAGTGCGAATGGCACACTGAGCACCCACTGTCTAATCGGGTTGTCTGGTAATATCTCATCGACTAAGTGTGCCGCGCTATCCGCCATGCGTCTCGCGCCGCAGCTTGGACAGAAGCCTCGTCTCTTGCAGCTAAAGGCCACTAGTTTTTCGTCACAACATGACTCACATCGAACCCGCAGAAAGCCATGTTCCAGCCTACCGCATTTTAGATATTCCTCAAATTCCTGCATGACGAATTTAGGCAGATGTTTACTCTGACGCGCTAACGCTGCCTGAAATTGCGGCCAATGCTGCTCAATAATCTGATACAGCCGTGATGCCTCACGCCGGTGAGTCGCACTGATCATTCCGTTTTGGTTGGCGATGGCAACGAATAGCTGGCATGGCTTTTTTTTACCAAGGTTGTGGGTGGTTATAGCGTCTTCAATCCGATTTGGTATATGCAAGCAGCAGTAAACTATTGCTTGGTTATTGCGAGCCTTGGGATCTATCTGTGTATCAGTGCCCGATTCTATGGCAAGGTTTTTGTGCAAGCCGCCATTATGGCTATTGGGGTTCTGATTCCGATCGTGACAAATTTCCTCTACCTATCCGGACTTGTAGACCTTATTCATGATCCCACTGTGATGGCGCTCTCTGCCTCAACGCTACTATTTCTGGTTGCAATTTATTGGGTCGACCTATTTTCTCTCAGTCCCTATTCCCTACAGGATCAACTTGAACAGGACCCAGACCCCTATCTGATTCTTAATCAACAAGGCGCACTCATTGCGTTAGGCCGCCGAAAACTTGTTTGAAACCTCCCAGCTTGTCACAGACGGTGACGGCCTCGGTTTATTAAAAACCAAATTGAAGATAGTCGACGCGGACATCGAGTTTATTCACTGTCTTAAAAAGGACTCAACCACATTCACCGTGAAAGAAGAACACAAACCTGACAGTTGGTTTAGGATTTCCAGCCATTTAGTTAGAACAAACCGGGGACGTGTTCGCGGAGTCGGCGTCAGACTGAGAGATATCTCGGATCTCGTTAAACATGCGGAGACAATATCGGAACAGGCAACAGAGCGATTGCAGATGGAAGAGGAACTGCAACGTGCGCGGAATATTGAATCACTGGGGACACTGGCAGGCGGCATCGCCCATGATTTCAATAATGTTCTGATGGGAGTCATAGGAAACCTGACGTTGCTCACAGAAAGCCTCGACAAGGATACCCAGCCGTATGAAGTCGCCATGGCTGCGCAACGTGCTTCGTTGAAGACAACCGTCCTCACCAAACAGTTGATGACTTTTGCGAAGGGCGGCGTGCCAGTGAAGGAAACCGCTTCCGTAAAAACGATTGTCACCGAAACGGTTAACATGTCATTGCAAGGTACAAGAACGAAGCCGATTTATGATTTTGCCGAGGGTCTTCATTATATCGATGCTGATGCAGATCAGATCGGTCAGATTATCCAAAACCTGGCGTTGAATGCATCGGAGGCCATGCAGGGTGATGGTCTTCTGGAAATAGCTGCTGACAACATTGTAGTCAATGACACCGAACTCATTGATCTCGGTGAATACGTTCGAATACGCGTTTCTGATAATGGCAATGGCATGACCGATGACCTTGTGAAACATGTATTCGAGCCTTACTTCAGCACCAAAGAAGTCGGCCATGGGTTAGGATTGTCGATTAGCTACTCCATTGCCCAGCGTCACGGCGGTACAATGAGCGTGCGGTCTACCCCTGGGCATGGGACAGAATTCACTATTCTGTTACCCGCTTCTCACGGCGCGCTACCAATAAAAATCGAAGAAAAACCTGGCGTGAGCAAAGGTTCAGGAAGAGTCCTCATGATCGATGATGAACAAATCATCCATGAGTCCCTAAGTCGAATGATGAAAGCACTAGGCTATGAAGTGTCCGGTACGATGGATGGCGAGGAAGGGCTTCGTGTTTACCTGGAGGCGATGAATTCGGATGATGCTTTCTCCATGGTCATACTTGATCTAACGATTCCAGGCGGCATGGGAGGCAGGGAGACAATCGTAAAACTGAAAGAACTCAACCCACTAGTAAAAGCCATTGTCTCGAGTGGTTATTCGAATGATGAGGTAATGGCCAATTACGAAGCCTATGGTTTCTGTGGTCGAATTTCCAAACCGATAAGGTTGGTGACGTTATCAGCAGAATTGAAGCGGGTGACTGAGCTTTAGTTCTATCAACTCGGGGTCCAAGCAGGCGACGCCAAATCACTGATCGGTCGAATCGTCAGCTGAAACCTGACTGAAAATTCAATCCGGCTTCAGCATCAAAAAAGGTATCAATCACCAATCCAGCTGCCATGAAATCCAGCAGGTACCCGCACAGGCAATTGTACAGTCGCCACAGGTTTTGCTGCCATCGAACTTGCATCAACGATCCTTAACTCACTGACGTTTTCTGCTGGGTCATAGACGAAGCTGAGCAAATACCCATCATCCTCTGAGGTTGCGCCCTGAGCGGGTACAAACACGGGTTCACCCCCTGCCCTACCACCCTTTAATTCGTGCGCCTTACACTCACCGGTTTGCATATCGTATTTCAGGAAAGAGGACGCGGTCGGTCCATTGTTACCAAACTCAGCGGTGTAACCATAGCGATAAGGCAGGCCGACTAGACTGTCTGGGACTCTGGGGAAGTCGACCGCACGGTCGTCCAATTGTGATTCGGAAACCTTGCCCGTGCTCTGATCGATGGTCCACCGATGCAGTACCGGGGGGACTTCCGCTACACCCGCTTTCATTGAATGTGCAAGCCGGCTGACATCGATGACAATCTTATCACCCTCCTCATAAGCATTCATTGGGTGATAGACGTAACAGGGGTCGATGTCATACCAGGTAACGTCACTGTTAGTGCCGTGTCTTGGCATCACACCCAAGCGAGCGCCGTAGTCATCACTCCATGCGATAGGCAGTCCGCCACTAAAATTCTCAAAGTTAAATACCAACGGCAAATCCATGAAAATCACGTGGTTTCTGGTGACATTAAAGTCATGCATCATCGTCGCACCTTTCACAGCGATCTCTTCACTTTGCAACAATTGCCCATCCGCGGAAGCGCGATAGTAGGTGAGGTACGGCGGTGTCGGGCTGTAATAGAAAAACAACAGCTCGCCCGTTTCAGGACAAATCTTTGGATGCGCGGTCATGCCGCCAGCCAGTTTCCCGTCGTAATTGAATGCGCCTACTGTCTCCAGTTCGCGGCCCAACTCAAATGGCCAATGGCCCTCTTCCAGCGCCAAAATTTTTCCTGCATGACCAATAATATGCGTGTTTGCTAAAGATCGGGTGCGATCTTCCATAGCCTGCATGGGATCGTCACCATCGCTCAGCAACGGAGTTTGAACATATCGATTGCGATACCAATTAGCCTTGCCGTTCGCCAACTCAACACCATGGATCATACCATTACCCAGAAACCAGTGCGCCGTATCACCTTGCGCAGGGTTAGCGCCGTTTCGCAAATAACGTCCGTTAAGCTCAGGGGGAATACTGCCTGTCACTTTCAATTCCGTAGCGGTGATTTCTTCTGTCACGGGGGCAAAATTCCCAGATAACCAAAAAGGCTTCTTTTCAATGCTAGTTGCTTCGCTCATGTTAATTTTCCCTCACTAAAAGTGTTTATCAAGGATCATCGTCACTCGATTATTGGTAGTCTTTTGTCTACTATTGCACAACTTGCCTATGAAACAAACAGGACTGACTGTTTTTTGCAAAATTCAGGCGCGGCTTTCCGGAGAGACTTTGACTATTATCTGCCGGAAGCTATTACACAATCTTTTAGATGAAAAACCCTGCATAGGATACTTTTGCAATCTGGTGAATATACTGATTAAGATACTTGCCTACGCGTTTAGCCATGATATGAAGCAAGAGACATTAAATGATCGATAAAGAATTACGTGGAGCCGGATCCTTCCTCAACTTTATTCCTCCTTTGCACGGTGTGTTTAAACTCATGCATTTTTTTATGGGCCGCCTGAAAGGTACAAACATTGATGCACTTCAATGCGATGAAGTCACGGTTCAGCGAAAAAAGGAAAACTCAAAAATTAGAGTACGTACCTATCGACCCAAAGATAACAAAGAAAAGTTGCCAGGGTTGCTCTATCTGCATGGTGGTGGTTACCTCATGGGTGTACCTGAAATGGCACACGCACAGATCGAAATGTTTATGAAAACTAGAGCATGCGTCATTGTCGCACCAGACTATCGCAAGTCGGGAGACGCACCTTATCCTGCAGCTTTGGAGGATGCCTACGATACACTGCTCTGGATTAAGGATAATGCAGAGAAGCTTGGCGTATGTAGTGATCAGATCATGATTGGAGGTCACAGCGCAGGTGGCGGCTTAACCGCAGCTACCTGTTTGTATGCCCGGGACCAAAATGAAGTGAATGTTGCGTTTCAAATGCCGCTTTACCCAATGATCGATGATCGTATGACGAACGAGTCCGCAGTCAACAACACAGCACCGGTATGGGATTCCAAAGCTAACAAAATAGGCTGGGATCTCTACTTGAAGGATTACCACGAGCGAGGTTTGGAAATCCCGAGCTATGCTGCGCCATCTAGAACAGTCGATTACTCAAATTTGCCACCGGCAGTTACCTTCGTCGGTGATCTCGAACCCTTTAGAGACGAGACAATAGAGTATGTAGAAAACCTTAAAAAAGCGGGTATACCAGTGGAATTTGAACTATTTAAAGGTTGTTTCCATGCCTTTGAAACGGTGGTACCCAACGCAAAAGTTAGCAAGGCTGCAAATCAATTACTCACTAACGCATTCGCACATGCGGTTGACAACTTTTACGCGCCGCAATCAGAATAGAACGTTAGCGGTTTTCATCAAGCAAAAGGAATTTTCTAATAGGGTTTTCGATCGTGACTAACAACTTCACCAACCCCTAAATGTAGAGGTTTAAAGCCTAAAATGACGATCCGGCAGCATACTGAGGAGACGGTATCGCGATTAACTATTCTTCCTCTGCCAATCAATATCGTTATACTGATAGATAACATAACAACTGAGAGAACAACATGGGACAACTTGATAACAAGGTTGCTATCGTCACCGGCGGTAGTACAGGTATCGGCCTGGCTACCGCAAAAGCACTGTCACGAGAAGGTGCTAAAGTTGTTATTACCGGGCGCAATCAGCAGTCACTCGACGAAGCACTTAAAAAAATTAACGGAGAAGCACTAGCACTAGTCAACGATGCCGGCGATCTTGACGACATCACGCCACTGCTCGACCAAACCATAGAAAAATTCGGCGCAATTGACATAATGTATTTGAATGCTGGCCCAGGGGGCACTGCAGCTTCTATCGAGGAGATGACCGAAGATTCCTTTGATCAATATATAAACATCAATTTCAAGGGTCCTTACTTCACAATTCAGAAGGCATTGCCGTATCTAAAAAATGGTGCCTCCATCATATTGTGCTCATCAATTTCTAATGCAATCGGACAATCTGGTTTGTCTGTCTATGCTGCAGCCAAAGCAGCACAACGAGCGATGGTTCGAGTTGCAGCGACTGAACTTGGACCCCGCGGTATTCGTGTAAACGTCGTCAGCCCCGGTTATATTGAGACACCAATTTTTGAAAAGATCGGTGTGCCCGCTGAGGTGCATGCAGAAATAGTGAGCACTGTAGAACAACAAACCTCGTTAGGACGAATGGGTCAACCTGAAGAAATAGCTGAAACAGTCGTATACCTAGCTTCACCTGCATCCAGTTATGTCATTGGTGCTGAGATAGTGGTTGATGGTGGATATAGCTTTCCAACCTAACCCGAAATTAAACGCTAAACAAGAATCGAGAGAGCACATCATGGCATTAGATCCGGGTCCCATGCAGGTCATTCCTAACTTTCATACATCAAAAGCGGAAGTGTTAGACGATATTAAGAAGCTCGATCTATGGCCGACAGTCTACGTCTCAGAACGAATGGGCGAACTGCCCCCTCATTGGCATAATATCGATAACTGCGGGTACGTCATGGAAGGTAGCAGCTACGTCATTGATGAAAATGGCAAGCATATCCCACTCAAGGCGGGTGACAAGTTGCATATTCCCGCAGGAGCAATTCACGCTGAAGGCAAAGTGACTGAGCGCATGGTGTATATCGTCGGTGTTTCAGAGCCCGGCAATCTGCTAGAGCTGTTGTCTTTGTTGCCCCCCGAGACCAGCCCATTGGGCTAAGTTATCAGTTTAATGGAGGCTACTATGCCGAAATTTGTTTTGATTGGATTATGCGAACCAGTAGCAGACGAACATCAAGCCGCTTTTGATGAATGGTTTATCGACCAACACATTGAAGATACGGCCAACTGCCCTAATTTTATTCGCGGCACAGTCTTCAAACTTGCAGGGCCTCATTTAAACCTGGAAACACGGTCCGCCTATTTGTCTCTTTATGAAGTTGAAGCGCCCACCTATTTAGAAGCAGAGGAAGTTTTGAATGAGTGGCAAGCTGACCCAAATGCATGGGATGGTCGCAAGCGACATCTGCAAACAAGAGAAAAGTTTGGCGACATCCCAATGAAAATCAAAGGCGCTGGTTGGTACGAAGAATTAAAATCATTCGAAGGACCTGCCGCTCACCCTGAAGGCGAATCTAAAGTATAGGCAGAGACCTCGGTGAAAGAGAATTGTGCTACATTTTCAGCGCACATTAATCAAAACAAACTGCAAGTAAGGGTTGAAAGATGACAAAAGTAAGTGATTCAGAGAAAGATGATTTTTTTGTCGACGTCGATAAGGCATGTAAAAAAGCTGTTTGGTGCGCAATTGCCACCATAGCCGGAGATGCACCACGCGTCAGAATTGTTCATCCAACATGGGAGGGTGACGTACTGTGGTTCGCCACCGGGCCGACATCTGCTAAAGCCAATCAACTGCGCGAGAACCTCAATGTTGATGTTCAGTATCAGGTTGCCCCACCAGACTTTATTCATGTCATGGTCAGAGGCAGCGCTGAATTGATAGTCGATGATGCAACAAAGAAACACGCCTGGGATGCGATCGATTACGACCTCACCCAATTTGGATCAACGGGTCCTGAAGACCCAAACTTTCTACCAGTAAGAATTACGCCAACCCGAGTCGAGCTGTCTGAGATGTTTGGCTCGATGAATAAGCGGGTATGGCGGGCCTAGCTGACCTATTTCGACTGCTTCACCTTCTCGACCCTTCGAGTATTTGTTAGAAGGGTCAATTTACATCATTCGTACGCCAAGTTCGGCCATCTGGAAACTAGATATTCTATGACATTATCCAACACCCGAGTCATCTTTAAAAAAGGCCAGAGCAAAAGTATAAGTAGAATAAACCATCTTTTTCTCTAACCATCAATATATTAACCATTCTCCAAAATTTTCCCCGCCAGTCTGTTTGCCAAAATTGGGGGGATTCTCCCATCTTATGCCTATATTTCGCGCAATCCCAGCTTGCAAAAATGACAATCTTGAATCCCAAACGAGTGTAAGCACAGACCTTCGTTCTGTGGTATCACAAACACGTCAGATCAGCGTCGTTACTCGATCAAATAAGTCATGGTGACCCGCAGGCGGAGAAAGATTGTTTGGAATTGCTGCCTGATTTAGCCCTAAATGTTCCTGTATCTTCTCTATTACTTTAGGTTCCTCAATACAGGCGATAATCTATCGGGCGGCGTTCCGCCTTGCCAACACACTGACCACACTTCGTGACATCTATATTGAACACGCGTTTCAATCGCTGCGCCCAGTGCATACCATATCGCTTTGGACCAATCTGGCATTTGGCAGCGTGTTCTGTTTCTATCTGTACCGCTTGTTTGGGTACGATTTTCTTGCGTAACTCGTGCCGTCGCTATAAGGCAATTTGAGTTCAACAATGGCGCTGCCGTCATTCGCCAGTGATAATCCGAAGGTCCCCCCCTCGCTCTGCAATGGCTGGGCGCGTGATGTATCGGCAAAGACGTTCCCGCTTTTTA
>JBLHWY010000208.1:0-8888 GCA_047629195.1 Candidatus Azotimanducaceae bacterium | reverse complement strand
GAGGCAATCATCGAGCCTCGCCGAAAACGTCTTGTCGAATATCTTTGGGGACATGCTGTTTACTCCAATTAGCCAAGTTGTGAGGACTACTAGCTATAACGCAGTGACACGCAAATTGTTGACAGGCGCTGCAGCCCAGCGGTCTTCGGACCGATTAAATGAGATTCCTTTTACGTAGAAGACTAGGCAAGCAAAATCCAAGATGCTTGCGGAATAGCTGCCAAGAAAAAAGTGCCAGACTAAAAATAGCAATGTTTCCTCATGCTCAATCACGTAATAACGAGCACACACAATTCAGATAATAACGGATTCACAATCGAAGGGGTCAATCGAAGGGGTCGGAGTAGTTTGATTCGAATTCCTTACAGGCTGGGATTGTAATTCTTCGGCTTCCTACCACCAGTTTTCGATCAAACTACTCCGACCCCTTTGATTGAGAACAAACATATTAGCTCACTTCTCAGGAAGTGGGGGGAGTCCAATTATCTTGTCAGTACCCAGTACCCTTCAAATTAATAACTTTTAGACAACCCGACTAATACCGTCTATCCTAGCGATTGTCCTTTGCTATAGGGCTCAGGAGTCAAGTATTCAAACCACGTGGTATTTTCTGTACCTGTTGTTCGGGTTCGCGGCGCGCGCACTAAGGAACAGGATATGAAACCAGTATTGGCCTTGAGGTTAGTAAAGTCCTGCTTTACCGCCTTGGTATTAAGCAGCTCACTTCTCTTGCAGGCACAGACTGCTACTCCAGAAGCAGTCGTTAGAGCTGTGTGCATTTTCGATGTAGACGATACGCTCACACATGCGGCTGATGCGAATGCAACACTTTGCCCAAATACTCAATTCGACAATCAGCCACCACCAGGTTTTCCGCCGGGTGGTGGTACGACCAACTGGGTGAAGACTGCGATTCAGCAATGTGAAGACCTGGGTTATGAGATCGCCATAGCGACCGCGGAATCTGGAAGTCAGTCCGGAACCGGAGGTGCTGAGAATCCTAAACAACACACTTTTATCAGTTCGCTGAGCCCGCGATTTAACGATGATTTCTTCGTTTCGCCTGCCTTTCAAACCAGTTGCAAAGTAGTGACGGCAGAGGGCCAGAATGGCGTGAACTGATGTGTGGATAATGAATTTCCAAGAAAGGAAGCGATGATAATCGCCATCATGAACCACTTTGGTATACCACCATCTCAATGGCGGCATTAGATAATGTTTGATGACGAGAAACCCAATCTGATAGCAGCATTTACCCTCAATTTACAAACCGTGCAAAGTAGTCTCGGTTGCGCTGGCGTTTATTGCAATACTGGATGTGGCATTCGAGAAAACGGGCTTGATAAAATCGTCTACCTGCCAAAGTCTTGAGCTAATAGAGATAAATGTGAACCCTCAGTTTTGAAGGTCTGGGATTGAGACTCAGATTAACGCTGTACTGTTTGGTGATTTGTGATTAGCCTCTTGGTGCCGGTCACATAACAATACTTAAAGGATCTTGCGATGTCAGACACAACTATATATGCATGGTGTAAACCCGCGGAGTTAGAAGGGTTCGGCAAAATGGGCCACTTTTCCCATACTTGGGTGTCTACTTATCCCATGAAAGTGGATCCGGACAAGCAACCTGATCCTCCAGGTTCTTGGGTGCCTGCTGAATGTTACTGGTTTTGTTATGGATCAGCTCACGACGTTGCGAGCAAGGCTATGGGATCCCGAACTGGAGACTTAGGTGTGGCCAAAGCAATTTCGGCTCCTAATACTGATGCACTGCCCCCCGGTGCGCCACATGGCACACCATCGAAAACTAGCGGTGCCATTGAGTACTACGGTATAGATGGAGTTTGCCATAATGTCGCTAATCAAGTGCTGTATTGCACAGGAACGAGTGCTGAGGAGCCGCTGCGAGTAAAGGGGTCCAGTGGATACCCACTGGTGATGTTTCTCTATGGCAATTATGGCTTGAATGCTTCGGGGTGGTATAAGCTTACCCAAAAGCTGGCGCCCAATGTCAAAGAGCCTCGAGATGATTTTGTTGAGATCATGCATGGCATTGTGCCAGATGACCAGCACATGAAATTATTGTCGATTCGCCTTGCAGCTCAGTCGGCAATGGTTTTACTGCGAAGCCAGGTTGCCGAGAAAGAGTTTGATTATGACTCAGAGTTGCAGGTTATTATCGTGTGTGCTCTTGGTGGTGCCTATGCATTGCTAGGGAAAGAAGTGTTTTTGAAGTTGTTTCCCGGCATCGACCCGAATGAAGTGCCCTGGCTAAAACCATCTCTCTAAAGCCCTATTTGTAAGCGTTATGGTTGATAAACCCACAGACGAGTATTCGACACTTTTAAGACGCATTTATCAAACGCGTCTGGTTCAAACCCTTGCTATCTACATACCTTTAGCTTGGTTTCTGAATGAATTCATTGCCTATGCAACTGAAAGCTTTGGGCTGCCGCCTTGGATTGCGGGTGCCACAATGGCGATTTTTATTGCCAGTATTCCTGTCGTCGCATTTCTGGCCTGGGTATTCCAGATTACAGAATCAGGAGTTAAAACTGAGGTGGCCAGTTGGAAAGGGGGGTTGGCTATTACGCTGGCTATATCCATATTGCTCGGTGCCAGTTCAACCCTGTATTCCAATTTACAAATTAACCAGCCCGCGGAAAGCCGGGCTGACACCGATCAGTCTGTCAGAGAGCTTCCTTATCAGTTGCAGCAAACTTATGAAAATTCGATTGCTGTACTGCCATTCGTCGATTTAGGTGGCGCTGATGGTGAGGATTACTTAGGTGATGGCATCCCTGAAGAAATTCGTCATGCGTTAACAAATATCAGCGGGCTTCGAGTTGCTTCAAGACTATCTTCGGTCTTGCTTGGTAAAAGCATGGATAGTATTCAGAATATTGGACGGGAACTGGGCGTAAATTCAGTTCTGGAGGGAACCGTTCAGCTTTCGAGTGAACAATTGCGAGTTACAGTGCAGCTCATCGATGTGGCGGGGGGTTATCAGATCTGGTCAGAGCGCTATGACAGGGAGATGACCAATATCTTCGACATTCAGGATGATATTGCGCACAATATTGTTGAAACACTGCAACTGAATTTGGTGGAACCGACAGGAATTCTTGTGTCAGAACGCCATCCTGACGATGTCAGAGCTTATGAATCATTCCTCAAAGGCCAGTATCACGCTGCTAACTATGACGAGCCAGAATTGCGCACTGCCATCGCTTATTTTGAAGAAGCATTACGTATTCAGCCAACCTATGCCTTGGCCTACGCCGGGCTTGCCGATGCCTATGGAAGCCTCGACTATTTTGGTCACGTTCTGCCGGTAACCGTGCAGGACTCAATTCGCTCATCGGTAGACAGAGCGCTAGCGCTCGATGACTCACTAGCCGATGCGCATTTTAGTTCCGCTCGCTTGCTGTTCAACACGGAAAGAAATTCTGTCGCTGCCGACGAGGCATTCAGGAAAGCACTTGAGCTGGATCCCACAGACGCCTGGAAGCATGGCCTCTATGCAATTTTTCTCAGCACACAGGGTCGCAGTCAGGAAGCAGTTTATGAAGCCTCTATAGCACGGCAGCTTGATCCGCTGTCTGTGCGTGAGAATCTCACACCCGGATGGATCGCATTTTTTCATGGTGATTTTGAACAGGCTCTCGAAATAGGCAGTGCAGCTCTGCAATTAGACCCAAATTTCGTCAACACAATGGAGTTGATCGCATACTCACACTTTCAATTGGGCAATTCTGCCAATGCCATATCGATTCTGGAGAGAGCGAATCAGCTTGCTGATTTTCCGATTGTGCTCGGGAATCTAGGCTTCATGTATGCCGTGACGGGCAGCACTGACGAAGCCCAGGTTATCCTCGACCAGTTATTAGTGCGCGCGCAACGTGAATACATTCCTGCTGCGACGATAGCAACCCTATATAACGGCATGGGTGATTATGATGAGGCCAATAACTGGATGCATCGCGCCATTTCAAATCGAGAGGGAAGCCTGTCGATACTGAATGTAGTGGCATTCGAACAGCTTCGGGAAAACCCCAATTTCGCCGACTGGATTGGCCAGATCGGTTTACCACTGCTTTAACCGCCTACTACTGTAGCCTCATCTATTCGCCAGGTGTTCCTATCGGCACCAGTTCAGGGGCAATTTCCATGAGGAAATCAGCATTTTTGGCGAAGTTTTTTACAATCTTGGTCATATTCGCCCTGGTGTGTATATCATCATCAATGTCTCCGAACAACATATCAGAGCCTTTGATAATATTCTTGAATATCGGGTTGTCGCTGTCTCGCATTTGGTTACCCTTGCTACTGTCTGCAACCCACTTTCGGATTCGCTTCTCCAATTCGTCAATAATCGTATCGGTGTGAGACATGACGTCATCAAAATCACCAGGTGGAGTCTGTGACCAGATAAAGCAGTCGCATTGTTCGATGATAAACGGATTGATCGACAGAATGTCTGTGCGCTGTCCTAACGGAGTCCGCAGATCAGTTCTTAGACCGATAACCGGGATATTGCACAATTTTGCATAAGCCACTTCGACCATCAGACCGTTGTCAATTGGCTCATCGAGGTTAGCGACAACTGCGACGGAGTTACTCATGAAGTACCCGAGGTCCAGATAGTAAGGCACATACATGACTACTTCCGAAGCAGTCAGTTTCCCCTCGGGCAAAATTTCTCCGGCATGTGCGATAAAGTCTGCGATTTTCCCAACCTCAAAACCATCCCGTTGGGGTAGGTAGCACTGAACAGGGACCTGTTCACCGTCTATGGTCAATGGGTTCTCGTCAAAAAACCCCTCCAGCTTTTTTGTGAAATAGGCATTGACCATATTTGTTTCAACGTTGAAAAGTCCCGCTGCCATGTAGATGTAATTTTTCATATTATTAGTCTCTTGCTTGCTGAATTGGAATGAAATTGTATGCACACTCTTCTCTAGTCAGCATAGATAGAATTGAACAACGCAGCGGCTCTAAGTCCGGCTTTCACCATTTGATCTTCGATTACTGGCACATAGATATATGAGTATTTGTAATCATCGTCGCTATCGTTGCCCTGCAATAACGAGGTGTCGTACGCTTCCAGTCGCAGTTTTAGTGACTCGTTGATCCAGTCCATTGTTGTGGCAGATTGAATATTGGCTTTTTTCTCGGGCGTCAAGCGGTCTATTTTTCGTGCTAGTTCGGAGTAGGAAAGCTGCTGAGTCTCTACTAATTCGACATCCCAGATATCGTGGAGATTTCTCTCTTCCCCAAACCAGTGGGTAGAAATTGAATTGCCGCCGTTGTCTGACTTATAACCAAGATGTAATGGCTGATGTATGTCTCCAACAATGTGCACGATAAAGCTCACAGCGTATCGTTTCGCCTTTTGACTATAAAGGTCGCCATTGAGTTCTTTCTCAAGCGCAGCTTTTACAGCGCCCTCTGGCACTTCTTCACCTTTGAGGATTGCCACGAAAGCTTTCAAGGCCGTATATGAATCGCCCTTGGGCTCTTGTGGCGATTTTTCATAAGTTGTACGTCGTGGCACGTTGATGAAGTGCCAATTCAGTGAGGCTTCGTAGCTCCAGAATGAGCCACCGGCTGAGCGCATTTCATCAGGCCAGGTCGCTTCAAACGCGAGGGGGAAGCTGTCTAAGATTAGCCTTATTTGCTCCTTAGCCTCAGTTGACAGGTGATTGCTGGCTATCTCACCAATAATGCGATGGCCGTTAGCGCCAAATCCATTGGCCAGAGACGAAGCGACTAGAACCAAAATAGTGCAGGCTGATTTGATTGTTTTTATCATGGTGGATCCTATTATTCGGAATGATCGTACCATTGGGTACTGACAAGTTAACCCTCAATCTGCCAGTATTCAGCTCATGACTCAACCAAAATTATACAAGCCATCGATTCCCGCCTGAAATCATTCGATATACGGTGTGGTTGTACCATCGTTTCAACCTCAGTCATCGTGACGTCGGACCTGCTGGCCGAGTGGGGAATGCGTAAGTTTAAATCGATGCATCTGGCACAGCGCTTTTTAGTTGCACTTTCAGCTGTCTATAATTTGTTTAACTTAGGCAGAAATTTGGTTTCTGCGGAGAACTATCGGTTTTTCAGACTGCGCGGTTTTGCGTCTTGGGAAAAGGCAGTGGCAATATAGAGCGCCATTTTCGTACTTTTTCTTAGCTAAGCGCGTTAACTTGTCAATACCTAGGAATCAAAGAGAATCAAAGGAATCAAAGAGGCCGGAGTAGTTTGATTCGAATTCCTTACAGGCTGGGATTGTAATTCCTCGGCTCCCTACCACCAGTTTTCGATCAAACTACTCCGACCCCTTTGATTGCTTATTGAATCCTCAATGTTGAGTGTGATTGGAATTGGAGATCATCTTTTAGAGACAGCGATGATGGAAACATGGGCAGTGTTTGGAGTAGATCTATCGTTGTTTTCTACTTCTCTAGTTTTTGTGTATGCGATGTCAAAGTTAAAGAAGTACGGGCAGTTACCGGTAGAGCTATCCTTAGGTGAAACTAGTCCTGTCAGATTAACCGGTAAAGCAGACTAAGCTGTAGGAACCTCGATGATAATGTGGATACTACCTCTACTTAATTTTATTCTTCCGCTGCTGAGCTGTATGTGCCTGGCCGTTAGTCAAAAAAAATACGCTAAAGAAGTCTTTGGGCGTGGTGCTCAGTTCCCAGAGCCCCTTATTTGTCGACAATGGGCTTGGGCATTTCTAGTGTTGAGTCTGTTGGTTGTTTTGCAGTCTGATCAATTGGATTTTGTCATCATCTTATGGCCAATGCTTTTCGGTGTAGACGCCTTGATTGTTGCATTGGTTATAGCGTTTAGGCCAAGGTGGTTGCGTATACTGCGTGTTCTTCCTGGGCTATCTATATCGTGAATTTAAGAAATATCTGAGGGGACTACAATTAATGCGCTGGACCCACTGTCGGAGGTTTACAGGAAGCGTTACAGAGAACCACGGTCTGATCGAACAAGTTCCTCGTTCCTCATCGCCCACGTGAAGAACTCAACCAAGTGCGCTTTTATCGTTGTTACAAGTTTAACTGCTTATCCAGATAACTTAGATTGTGGTAATTGCGTGCATAGCGTTTTTGCTGTTGAAAGTATAATCGAAGTGATCGCCGGAATATGTGTGTAGAAAAATACGAATCTGGTTATCTATCGCAAAGCCGGTCTCATTTAGATCCCCTGAAAAAATTACTCGCGAACCAAGTGTTCTTGCTCGTATTGTAGTGTCTGGTTTATCAACATCTACAATTGAAATGACAGCCTCGGTGAGATTCAATCTGAGGTTTTTATCTCGTGCTGTGGCAATCAATGTGAATTTCCCTAGAGGTGTATCTGACTCGTCTACTACTAGTTTTAACTCAACGTCCATGTGTTCTAATTTTTGCGGTCCCGAGGTAACCTCATAGTCTGGTGAATTTGATACTAAGTAGGACGATACATAGGGAACGCCGAAGATAATTGCGAGAACAAGAATTGGAATATTTGCGTACTGTGGGTACGTGGGTGTTTTTGTCTTAACTCGTTGCCACGTCAAATAGACTCCTGATAACGACATTGCTAAAAGGCCTAGCCCGAACAAAAACCAAATTATTTTGGTCGTGAGTTTTCCGAAAGAACCAAAGTGTAAAGGGTCCGCTAACTCATTTATGTAAGCCACCCACCCTATCTCATTAGAACGCTGCGCCCAAATGACGCTAGCATCAAATGGATCTATGAATACTCTGTTGGCTCGCTGCCGGACTACAGGGTCCTTCATCCTACCCAGCACAGTTGCTGCCAACGTTCCTCGCGTAGAAAATTGGATTTGAGTGGGTATAAATCCAGGCATCGCAGTTTGTGCAGACCGAACGAGCTCGTCGGCATTGGCTAATCGAACAGCCGGGCCATATTCTGCTGCTCTATCAGCACTAATGCCTGGACGGCTTGGCTCAAAACTGATCCTATTTACGGCAAAACTCAGTTCAGCGAAATACCAAAAGCTGGTGATAACTATCAAAACTAGAAACCAAGAACCCCACAATCCAATCGCTTTGTGAAAATCGCCGACCGCTACTCGTGTGCCCTTATTAAGTCGTATTCGTGTCGCAATAGTCCGCCAATTACGCGTGGTTTTTAGTCCGGTATAGAGAGAAATTAGTAGGATTACTGCCATGGATGTCACTAAAGGCAGGCCTATAATACTCGGCATGAAAAGGTAGCGATGCAGATCGCGAAGAAATCGCTGCACAGTCAGTGAGGACGTAGTGCCGGTGATTTCTCCAGTAAATTGGTCTACAAAGAGATAGTAGGTTTTTTGTGCCGAATTAATCATCAGTGCGCGATAGTTGAAGTAGTCATCTTCTCCCGCACTCAAGTTTAGAAAGGTATCGTAAGGTGCATAGGCTCTAACGGCGTCTTCCATCGTGCCCCAACTAACCATTTCATTGCCTGAGGAAGATCTCATTTCTGAGTGTAGTAGCCAGTCAAGCTCATCGGCTATGACTGCAAATGTACCTGTTGCAATCACAAGAGTCATGAATAGAGCAAGGTTGAATCCTAGCCATGAATGTAGATAAAACAGCTTGCGTCTGCTCGAGCCTTTCTTGGTATTCACTATCTAGGTTCCACAGCTAACATCGATTTAATGCGCAAATAGTCTGGATGATTTCTCTCTAGTTCAAAGCGCGAATCAGAGGGCTCCAGTGTTCAAATATTCGTATTAAAATTTACTATTCAGAACGGGGCATGAATTAAAAAATGAGTCTGGCTGGCTATAATGATTTGGAGAAGATTTATGGCTGGCTGACTCATATGCGTACCAGTTTAGACGCAAAAAACTACTACTTGGTGAGAATTAG
>JBLHWY010000207.1:0-8997 GCA_047629195.1 Candidatus Azotimanducaceae bacterium | reverse complement strand
CCCTCAAATAGACCCTTATGATCAATACCCGCCTCATTTGCCTGAACAGGGGGCAGAATTAACTCGCCTTGATTAGTCGTTCCAGTAGGAATCCAGTCAGGTTTTACAAAAAAGAAAACGTAGGCTAAAAAAAACGGCGCTACTGACATGAGAAAAAGAAATGAAAGCTTCGCCCTAGTCCTAGTAAGAGATTCCTCGTTTGGCGTGTCCGTGTTTTCTGTCGGGTCATTCATGCGTTGATCCTATAAATTCTGATTTTTAGTATCGCTGGGGTCTACACCCTGCTTCAAAGCCAATCTGATGAGCAAAATAACAATTGCAGCAGCCATCAAGAACCACTGAATCGCATAACCAATATGCTTTTCTGATGTGATATTAGCAATTATCCAGTTTCTAGCGAGCGCATTGGGATCAGCTAATGCCAATCGAATGAGATGCGGATAAGTCGTGACCTCGGTCTCATCGGAAGATAGCTCAATCATTGCCAGGTACAATGGGTTAGCGTGCTGGGCAATGCTAGCCCGTCTAGAATGAAGTTCACCAGTGGACCCTAATAATGGAATAACAGGCAACATAGAATCCGTATCAAATTCACGTGCATAAACATGTCCAAGGAGACTGCCATGTCCTAATACAAGAGTCGGTATCTCTGGCAACTCTGCTCGGGTTCTACCCATTTGGACAAACCCTCTATTAACAAGAAAACGTCGATTAGTATTTGCCTCCTGAAACCACTGCAACAAATCAAACCCGACCTTTCCACCAAGCACAACATTATCCAATAGAATCACCGAGTCGTTGATATAATTTCCTGTCAAAAATACAGGTAAACCATCTATTTCCTCGGTTGACCCATTCAGGTCTCCAATTTGTTTAATTGGGATTTGACTTCTCTTAGTCTCAAGTTCGGCAAGCAGTAGGGTTTTTTCTTCAGCTCGGTCTAGTTGCCAAAAACCGAGAAAGATGAACAAAACAAAAAAACCAAAACAGAATACAAGTAGCCGCCAATCAACAGCTTTTAAACCGTTAATGAGTTCAGCGGTCAAATGACGTTCATTCACTGTAGCTCTTCTCATCCAATGCTCGGTACAATAGCGAAAACCTGTTTCGGTAATTAATTTATGTGGTTAAAAGTCGTCATCGTAATTCTGTTTATCGGAAATATCCTGGCACTGGGCAGAGCCTTTTATACGCTTGTCGTAGATCAAGGGCAGGCAGGCAAAAGGACTGCCAACTGGCTGCTTATTCGCGTTTGTCTTGCGGCGCTGCTACTTATTGCTGTCACCTATGGTCTTTGGTCAGGTGATTTGGCTGTGTCTTCTCCCTGGTACAATTAACAAAGCGTGCAGGTAATAGGGAATACAACTGACACAATGCCTGAATAGCCCAGAAAAACCTATGCAGGCATATGTGCGTAGTATCTTTATACGTCTGTAAACTAAAGATGAGCTTGTACCGATCTAAAGACTCTTCATAAAAAAGGCTCCTGATAAGGAGCCTTTTCAACTACTGCGTATATTGCCTAACGAGTTTAGCTACCTAGAATATAGACAAAAACAAACAGGCCAATCCAAACCACATCAACAAAGTGCCAGTACCAGGCAGCGGCTTCAAATCCAAAGCAATCATCATCTCTGAAGTGACCTTTCATCGCACGCCCCCACATGACAGCGAGCATAAATGTACCAAGAGTTACGTGAGCGCCATGAAAACCAGTGAGCATATAGAAAGTTGTACCATAGACGCCTGCATTCAAGGTCAAGCCGAGTTCTACATAAGCATGGTAATACTCATATGCCTGACAAAACAGAAACGCGACACCTAAGGCAACGGTAATTCCTAACCAAGTAACCAGCTTCTTACGATTATTTTCTTTTATACCATGGTGCGCGATGTTAACCGTGAAACTTGAAATCACAAGTAAGACCGTATTGATCAGAGGCAAACCCCATGGGCCCATGGGCTCATTAGCACCAGGGAACAAAGATGGGTCTGGTGTATTAATCAAAGGCCACTCTGGTACATAACCAGGCCATAGCATATCGCTTGGGCCACGCGCGCCTTCTCCGCCAATCCAAGGCACTGAAAAGGTTCTGATGTAAAACAAGGCACCAAAAAAGGCGGCAAAAAACATCACTTCCGAGAAAATGAACCAGCTCATACCCCAGACAAATGAGCGATTAAGCTGCTGACTGTACATTTTCGCGTGATTCTCTTCGATCACCTTACTGAACCAGTAAAAAAGGGTGGTACCCATGACCAACCCGCCTAGGGTGAGAATCCAAACCCCAATCGAGGTTTCGTCACCAGCCTTCATCTCATTGAACCAGTTCCCCATGCCAAATACGGTGAGGAAAATCCCTAATGATGCAAATATGGGTAATTTGCTGTCAGCGGGTACGTAATAAGTTTCGTATGTCGAATCAGTTGCCATGTTAAATCTCCGTCAAATCTTGCGTACAGCGTGTTTAATTATTGACCACAGCCAATTGTCCCGCTGCTTGTTCGGTAATATCGAATAGTGTGTAAGACAAGGTTAGCGTTTCGATATCTTCTGGTATTTCACTATCAATGATAAATCTTAGCGGCATGTCCATTGACTCGTTCGCCGCCAGTTCTTGCTGTTCAAAGCAAAAACATTCTGTTTTGTGTAAATAGCTCGCAGCAAGGAACGGTGTCACGCTAGGAACAGCCTGCGCAAGAATCGTTCTGTTTGCTGGGTTCTGAACGTAAAAAGTTGTTTTAGTCAACTCTCCCGGGTGAACCTTAATACTCCGGACTTCTGGTCGAAACGTCCAAGGCATGCCAGCATTGTTGTTGGTAATAAACTGAATTGTCACAAGCCTATTGGGATCAACCGACTGGCTATTAGTATCAGTAAATTGATCACCTGTTTTGCCATTAAGACCCGTGACATCACAAATCACATCATAAAGTGGAACAAGGGCGAAACCGAAGGCAAACATACCAATAGCCACCAGCAGTAACTTTCTCACCGATCGCCCGGGGTTGAAAGTGACCGCGCGACCGTTTTCTGAATTAACTTCGTTCTCGCTCATTTACGTTTCTACCCGTGTGCTTCTTTCAGGTCAATACCGTCAGGCGTTGTGAAAGTATGGTATGGCGCTGGAGATGGAATCGTCCACTCTAGACCATGTGCACCTTCCCAAACCTGTGCTGTTGCTGGTTTTCCGCCTCGAATACACTTGATCACAATAAACATGAAAAAGAGCTGAGAGAAACCGAACAAGAATGCGCCACAAGTTGAAACCATATTCCAGTCAGCAAATTGCAGAGCATAATCAGGCACTCGTCTTGGCATACCCGCTAAACCGATAAAGTGCTGCGGGAAGAAAGTAACGTTAATCCCCACAAATGATAGCCAGAAGTGAGTCTTTCCCAGGGTCTCGTCGTACATGTTTCCGGTCCACTTTGGCAACCAGTAATAGACCGCAGCCATAATCGAGAAGATTGAGCCAGGTACCAATACATAGTGGAAGTGGGCAACTACAAAGTAAGTGTCATGATATTGGAAATCTGCTGGAGCGATCGCCAACATGAGCCCCGAAAGTCCACCAATGGTAAAGAGAATAACGAACGCGATCGCAAAAAGCATCGGCGTTTCAAACGTCATAGCACCTTGCCACATCGTTGCAACCCAATTGAAGACCTTCACACCTGTTGGTACAGCAATCAGCATGGTGGCATACATAAAGTAGAGCTCACCCGCCAGAGGCATGCCGACCGTAAACATATGGTGTGCCCATACGATGAAGGACAAAAATGCAATTGATGCCGTTGCATATACCATTGACGCGTAGCCAAACAAACGCTTACGGGCAAAGGTAGGAATGATCGCTGATACGACGCCGAATGCCGGTAAAATCATGATGTAAACTTCAGGGTGCCCGAAGAACCAGAACACGTGCTGGAACAATACCGGGTCTCCACCACCTGCGGCACTAAAGAATGCAGTGCCAAAGTGAATGTCCATCAGCATCATGGTCACAACCCCCGCTAACACTGGCATAACCGCGATTAGCAAGTAGGCAGTAATCAGCCAAGTCCACACAAACAAAGGCATTTTCATCAGCGTCATGCCAGGTGCCCGCATATTAAGGATCGTTACAACAACATTGATAGACCCCATAATCGACGAAATACCCATCAAGTGAACAGCAAAGATAAAGAAGGTTACCGATGGAGGCGCATAAGTCGTTGAAAGTGGTGCATAGAATGTCCAACCAAAGTTCGGACCACCGCCTTCAGAAAGCAGCGTACTTGCGAGCATGGTGAACGCAAACGGCAGAATCCAGAAGCTATAGTTATTCATCCTGGGTAACGCCATATCCGGCGCACCGATCATCATCGGTACAAGCCAGTTAGCCAAGCCAACGAAGGCTGGCATCACCGCACCAAAAACCATGACAAGACCGTGCATCGTGGTCATCTGATTGAAAAACTCGGGTTCTACTATCTGTAGGCCCGGCTGAAATAGCTCTGCACGGATCACTAATGCAAAGGTGCCACCCATCAAAAACATCATAAAACTGAACCAGAGGTACAGCGTGCCGATATCTTTGTGATTGGTTGTAAATACCCACCTCATAATGCCTTTTGCAGGCCCATGGTGGTGATCATCGTGGTGATCGCCTTCATGGTGTTGTTCGATAACTGAGCTCATTTTATTGGCCTCCGTTAATCATTTCGTGAATTTCTTTGGGCTGAATAATGTCACCCATCTCGTTGCCCCAGCTATTGCGCTCGTAGACGATAACCGCGGCTATTTCTGCTGCATTCAACTGAGAGCTAAATGATTGCATTGCGGTTCCTGATTTTCCGTTTAATACAATATCTACATGTGGCGCCATGGGCCCAACAGTAATACCTTGCCCAACCAATGAAGGAAATGCTGGAGGTAGCCCTTGGCCATTGGGTTGATGACATACAGCACAAACTCGTCCGTAGACCTCTTCACCCTTTACCATCATTTCGTCGTGGGTCCATTCTTTGCCAACAGTTTCGAAGACCAATTTCGCCTCTTCCTGTTTACCAATTAACCACTCTTCGTATTCAGCTTGCTCAACCGCGCGAACGACGATCGGCATAAACCCATGCTGCGGCCCACACAACTCAGCGCATTGACCTCGATAAATCCCTGGCTCTTCTACAATTGCCCAGGACTCATGGATAAAACCGGGTACCGCATCTCTTTTGACTGCGAAATCAGGTACCCAAAAAGCATGAATAACGTCTTGGGAAGTAATCAAAAACCTTATTTTCTTGTTAATAGGAATAACAAGTTCGTTGTCTACATCGAGAAGATAGTTTTCTCGTTTACGCGCTTCGTTGTAGATTTCTTCCGAAGGTGTCAATAAGGAACTTATAAATTTGACTTCTTTTTCGGGATCGTCATTGAGGTAAGTATATTGCCACTTCCACTGCAATCCGCGAACTTCGATGTCAATATCGGCGTCAGTTGAATCATACATAGCACTTAAGACTCGCGTCGAAGGCACCGCCATAACAATCAAAATAACAACTGGGATAATAGTCCAAAGTATTTCAATTTTTGTACTGTGATGAAAATCCGCTGGCTTCACCCCAAGAGATTTCCTATGCAGCAGCATCGATAAGATCATGACGCCAAAAACTACCACCCCAATAACAACACAAACCCAGAAAATAGTCATATGAAGCGAGTAGACTTCTCGGCTTATAGCCGTCACCCCCTCTCGCATATTTACCGTCCAATCTGCATGTACCCAATTACTGGACAGCAGTAATGACAAAGCAACTAGCCACTTCCCCTGCTTCGCTTGATCCATCCCAAGAACTCCACTTAATTAAAAAAATCATTTCCCGGCGGTTAGTGCCAGGTCTATTACTTGCCGATCCGTTTCTATGGCCAGACTTAGATCTGGCTTTCAGGCTTCAACCTGACTGATAAACTGCGGATCGCTGCACTGTCTAATATCGATAAAAGACAGATTTTCCTCGATGCCCTAGTCACAGGCGCCCACTAACAATAGCTTTAGAATCAATTCAATGCCTGTCAAAGGCCAGTTTTCTTAAGAAGACGATATGAATCGTCGATTGATTCAACACCATGAAGATTGCAGGAATATTGACCACGATCAAAAACGGCGCAATTATATCAGTGCTCACCTTATTCTCAACCTCATAAGTCTTAAATTTCAATGCTTTCCGCAAACAAACTCAGGCAAAGCCTTTCTTTTAACATAATTAAAATATCCCACCAATTTACTAGTCTAAAAGCAATACCTGAAACAACAAAAAAAAAGTGAAAATGTAGGTACATTAGGTTCGCTGCAAACTCGAGTTTAATCATGGTATAACGTCACTACTTCGTTCGTGAAAGCACTATGTCCAGTCAAAAGGAACAAATTAAGCTGCTACTTTCTGCCATTCAAGTAGAGCAGCTAGAACTACCGCTGTCGGCCAGTCTCGATAAAATCGCTGTCATGTTTCTTGCGCCAAAAAACCAGAGCGAAGGGCGACAGTTAATTAGTAAATTTCTACTCGAATATGCCATTGCAACACCAGGCTTTTTGGTCACTATCAACGAAACATCCAAGAATTTGGCGCTGTCAAGCGCTGTAGGTGCACCGCTGGCGGTTGCATCGAGATTCCTGGACGAAACTCTGACAAAGAAACTACCGATCATCAATAGTGAAGATCCACCATTACTTTTACTCACGCTTTTACACGCCTGCTATTTTGTTAACAGGGTTATCGAAGAAATAGATGACAAAGTTGAATCATTCATCCGCCTCCCTCTAAGCCCAATTAACCTTATGTATTCAAACATCATCATCCATGAGGTGATCGGTGACCGGTTTGCGAATCGACTGGATCTTAATCTCACTAAACTCATTAATCCCTCTGGCATTACTAAAGCGTTGCTAGAAGCAAACCTAGGCAACGTCCAAATAGAAACCCAGCGGACTGCTGGACTTTGCCTATCTGGCGACAAAGTCTGTTGTTTTGCACAATCTCAGGGTTTGTCACTGGCCTGAAAATTGAACAAAAGCGTGACTAGTCCAGCAATTTTACTGGCGACCAATCACCCGAAATCACTGGATCCTGCTCAACATCCGAAATGACTTCGAGAAAGTCACAAACAATGCACCCGCGTTCTTTTTCTTCAACGGTATTTTTTGATTCGCTATTTCCTGAGAACTTATTTTCAGAGCCCAATTTCTCAGAATCTAAAAGCATCTCTTTAGTCCGAATTTGGGTAAAAACCTTATCGGTCTCTCCACACTGCGGGCAGGTGGCACCGGCGATAAATCTTCTACGACTTGTTTTATTAATCATATTACGTGGCTAAACCTCGCACGGATCATCACTATATTAGGCAACGATACCATCCTGTTTTAACAGGGCCTCGACCTGCGGTTCCCGCCCCATAAATGACACAAACATTTCCATTGGTTCAACCGAGCCACCCTGTTCCAGCACAGATACTAGAAACTGCTCACCGGTCTGACGATTAAAGATACCATCCAGTTCGAATCTAGAAAATGCATCTGCAGATAACACCTCGGCCCACTTATAGCTGTAATAACCCGCTGCATAGCCTCCACCAAAGATATGACTAAAGCCATGCTGAAATCTGTTGAAGGCGGGCGCTTGAATCACGGCAACCTTAAGCCTGACATCATCTAATAAGCTCTGGATCTGATCAGGTTGCTCTGGGTCAAACTCTAAATGCAACCTGAAATCAAACAGCGAAAATTCAAGCTGTCTAACCATCCCGATCGCTGATTGAAAGTTCTTGCCCGCTAACAT
Organism: Candidatus Azotimanducaceae bacterium; assembly: GCA_047629195.1. Taxonomy (GTDB): domain Bacteria; phylum Pseudomonadota; class Gammaproteobacteria; order Pseudomonadales; family Azotimanducaceae; genus UBA4582. The sequence goes on along the minus strand of JBLHWY010000207.1, from coordinate 1,182 downwards.
TTTTGCTAGCATATCGTCCGGCAGCACATCTCCAGCCTCATAGTGTCCTGAGATAAAGCCCAATGCTTCCGTCTGCCAACACCAGTTCTCCATAAACTGGCTTGGCAGCTCTACTGCATCCCAGGCAACTCCGTTAATCCCCGAGACACTTGCCGCAGTGACCTTAGTCAGCATGTGATGCAGTCCATGACCAAATTCATGAAAGAGCGTCACCACTTCATCATGGGTTAACAGCGATGGGGTGTCGCCAACAGGACCTGTAAAATTACAAGTGAGGTAAGCGACCGGCAATTGGATACCATCGGCTTGGTTTGGTATTACTCTTCTAACGCGGCATTCATTCATCCATGCGCCACCTTTCTTGTTCGGTCGAGAGAATAAATCAAGGTAGAAACGCGCGATCGTTAAGCCACTTTTCCGGATATCGAAAGTTTGTACATCGGCATGCCAACTGACAACATCGCTTGTGCGCACCACATCAATATCATATAAACGACGAACGACCTCAAACATACCCTCCAGCACACGAGAAGCAGGAAAATAAGGTCTTAGCGCTTCTTCAGAGATATCAAACTTCTGCTCTTTATATTTTTCGGAGTAAAAAGTTACGTCCCAAGCATTTAGTTCAACTTGGCCATATTCTTTGCGAGCAAATTCACAGAGCTCATCGTATTGACTTCGCGCAGCAGAGGTAGACTTTGATGCTAGGTCTTCCAAAAAGTCGAGCACTTGATCTGTGTTCTTCGCCATTTTTTTTGCAATAGAGTATTCCGCATAATTGCTAAACCCAAGCAAGCCTGACTTTTCTTTGCGTAACGTGAGTATTTCGAGCATGACAGAAGTATTGTCCCACTGACCTGCGTGCGGGCCGATGTCTGAAGCACGCGTCACAAATGCCTCATAAATCTCTTTGCGGAAGACTTCATTTTCACAGTAAGTCATTACCGGTAAATAGCTGGGGAACTCGAGCGTAAAAACAAACCCCGATTCTCCCCTTTGCTCTGCTGTCTGCTTTGCTAGCTGGAGAGCACTTTCAGGTAAACCTGATAGTTCAATAGCGTCATCGAATTGGCGAGACCACGCCATGGTGGCGTCAAGCACGTTATCACGAAACTTGCTGGAGAGCTCAGATAGCCGCTGAGATATTTCTGAAAACTGTTTTTGCTTCTCCTTCGAAAGGTT
>JBLHWY010000206.1:0-9112 GCA_047629195.1 Candidatus Azotimanducaceae bacterium | reverse complement strand
TTAACTCAACACCTTACGATGCAAAGCCCATGACTCGGGGTCTTGGCTGCCTGCTAGGCACTACCAAGCAGAGGACTTTCACCTCCAATCTTCTACCGATTTATCTCGGCGCACTGGGTGGCCATGTTATTTGTTAGCAAATTCCATCAAACATCGTAATGTTTTATCAAACCAATTTATAGGATTAAGAGCCTACAAAGATAAGTCATTGAGGCTGCTGAAGTCTCACTGGCTAACAGGGATCAAGACGCCACAAGATTTAATCAAGGATCCACAAGCATGCTATTAAATTCGTGGGGATCCCTCAGACTCTGACCCCATTTATCTTCGACGTAACTCGAAGGCTTTTCCCTAGCATAAACAAAACTTTGTGCAAACACACAAGCCAAGAACACCGGAAAAGTTATTCGCGGTAATCATCACAACACAAAACATGCAAATGAAAAACAATATAAAAACAAAATTTAGCACGAACTAAATTATCTTCAATTACCACTGGAAAAAAAAATGCTAAATCAGCTCTCTATCGTTCAAAGGATCTGGCTGCTATTAATCTTTGTAGTGCTGGCGTTTATCGTCAGCTCCGGATACGAGGCCTTTAGCCAAAAGTCAAAAATGTTGACACAACGACAAGCTGAAATCAGCAGTGTAGTTAATTCCGCACTGTCCCTTTTCAAGCGAGCACAAGCGTCGGTCGAGCGTGGTGAGATGAGCCTTTTTGAGGCTCAGGAGATGGTCATATCTGAAATTACTGCAATGCGTTACCGAGGGCAGAACTACCTGTGGATTTTTGATACCGACGCCAAACAATTGGCCCATGGCACCAGCCAGAAAGATGTGGGCAATAACCTGATAAATTTTTCCGACCCCACGGGCAAAAAAGTCTATGTTGCCTTCCTCGATGCTGTACGCAAAGGAGGCGAAGGTTATGTCGATTATGTCTGGACTAAAGCTGGCTCCTCTGCTCTGGAGCCCAAGGTGACGTTTGTTAAGTTATACCGTCCTTGGGATTGGATATTAGCAACTGGCGTCTATACCGATGATATTGATGCCGAGTTTGCTCAGCTCATTAAAAAGAAATTAATATTTTTTAGTCTGCTATTAACGATGATCTTTATCGCGTCGATGCTGGTTATTCGCTCAATTACCCGCCCACTAAATGCGACTACGTTTGCGATGGAAGAGATTGCTCAGGGCGATGGCGACCTGACCGTCAGGCTCGCGATATCGAGTAAAGATGAGCTGGCTCAATTGGCCATCGGATTTAATCAGTTTGCCGAGAAAGTCCGACAGATCGTTATCGAAATGCAGCAGAGTCAAACCGTATTAGATTGTGCTACTGGTGAGATGTCGGTGATCACCAGCCGTTCACGAGAACTGCTTACCCAGCATCAACATGAAAATCATCAAGTGGCAACGGCTATCCAGGAGATGAGCGCGACCATAACCGATGTCGCCCGCAACGCCGCTGATGCAGCAAAATCAGTACTAACGGTTCAAGACAGAGCATTGAAAGGCAAGGTATTAGTAGAGGATAACATCACCTTCATCAATGAGCTGTCCGACACAGTCCATCAGATTGTCAGCGCGATGAATGGCCTGAAACAGGAGGCCCAAGATATCAACAGTATCTTAGATGTGATCAAGTCGATTGCCGATCAAACCAACCTATTGGCACTCAATGCCGCCATCGAAGCCGCCAGAGCAGGCGAACATGGCCGCGGCTTTGCGGTTGTCGCCGATGAGGTGCGCACCTTAGCGATGCGAACACAACAGTCGACGCAAGATATAGAACGAATGATCCTGGGCATGCAAAATCAAGTCGAGGAGGCGGTACACACCATAGACTTAGGCAGACAAAAGGCGGATGCGAGTGTTAAGCAGGCAAAACTCACCTCCGTGGCATTTGGTGACATCAGTGCCGATATCGATGTGGTTGCCGATATGAATACCCAGATAGCCTCGGCGACAGAGCAGCAGAGTGTGGTGGTCGATGCCCTGCATCAAAATATTGAGAACATCAGAGAGGCATCCGATGAGTCGGCCCTGGGAGCTCAGCAGATAGAGATAGCCGGACAGCAACTGCAGGCGTTAGCCACTGATATATCATCGACACTAGGCCAGTTCAAGGTATAGGTTCAACGATTAGTTCAAATAGATAGTGAAAAAAAGCCTTCGATTTAGCTCGAAGGCTTTTTTTTGAAACAGCTTAACTCGCTAATCATTCAAACCGACTGCATTGAGTCACACTATTTTCACGTGCGTTAGCCAGTGCACTACACGCCGCACACGTCATATGGTCACGGAAGTGTTTATTGAAAAATTGAGTCGTTTGCGCTTCTAGGGAATCAAACAGGGCCTGATTAAACGGCTTTTTCCATCGGTATTGCGCCATCAACCTTGAAAGATGTCGGTAGCAGGTCTCACGATGATTAGACATATATTCGGGCGCAATTAATTCACTCTCAAACTGGGTCAGAGAGCCTGTAAGATAAAATACGATCCCCTGTACCAATTCTTTAATCTGCAATGGTGTTGCTTCAAGTTCTCCATTGTCGACCGCCTGATGAAGAGAGGCGGTAAACCACTCCCAGAATGCATTGATACGTTTCTTAAATCGCTTCACCTTCTCATCACTGGCCAGCTGCCAAACCATAGTATTGACCGACACAGATCGCAGGGTAAAGAAACTCTTGCTGCGCTTGATGGTTTCGAATGTAAACAAGATTGGCAATAAGACTTTCTCTTGGGCCGTCAGTTCCGGGTACTTATCGATAAAGATTTGGAGGTGATTTGAGGTTGCACTTCGAAGAAACAGGCAGACTAAAACATCCTCTTTCCGCTCAAAATACTTATACAGAGTTCCCGTAGAGCAGCCCACTTCCTTCGCGAGTTGAGAAAACCTAAAAGATACCACTCCCTGTGATTCAATCAGATACTCTGCAGCATCTAAAATTTGATTACACCTTAATGTAGGTAGTGCATCTGTCGGGCATTTCATTTTACATACTCTCTGTCTCTAAATGCTATGAGTATGGTCTCAACGCTAGCGGATGTTATAGCGACACCATTAACAATCGGGAGATATCTCACGTAAATGAATAGTTATTCATGGCCTTTGTGAATCACGTCAAATAAACATTCCGGCAAAGTTTAATAACTCTCTATCAAATTCCTCCAACATTTTTACAGGCCGTTAAATATGGAGTTGCTCGTGAGTAAATTTATTCGAGACATGACTCACGAATAAGTTTGTCACTGAAAAAAACCCGTGATTTAGTTCACCTTTACTGCCGCTGGTTCCCTTTATCTTAGTGTCATTCCTAAGTTGAGGGTACACAAATGCAAAATAGAAGAAATTTTTTAAAACTGGGTGCCGGAGCGGCACTGGGCGGGCTGGCATCGACTATGCCGGGTACTGTCATGGCCAGTGAATGCGGCGAAATAAAGTGGAACGAGTCGGCCGATGTGATCGTTGTTGGCTCAGGTTTTGCGGGACTTTCTGCGGCGTTAAACGCTAAGCGTAGTGGTGTCGGCTCAGTACTGGTGCTCGAAAAAATGCAGGTTATCGGTGGTAACTCGGCTATCAATGGCGGCTGGCTGGCGATCCCTAAAAATCCAATCCAACTCGCCCAGGGGATAGCCGATGACAGCCCAGCAGAGTTAGTCTCGGATCAGATGATTTCGGGGCGAGGCATGGCCAATGAGGCCATACTGAGCAATATTGCCAACCATGCTCTGGACGTTTACCAGCTGTGTATCGAAACAGGTGTTAAGTTCCGTGAAGGCTTTAACATTCAGGTCGGTGGCCATAACAAGGCTCGTGCCATCAGGACTCAACATGGCACTGGCGGCGACATCACCACCAAGCTCTATGAAACAGGTGTAAAAGAGGGGATCGATTATCGCCTCCAACATTACATCGAAGATTTCATCATGGATGGACAGGAGATCATCGGCCTTAAGGTACGTCAAAACTACCGTTTCCCAGATCTTACAACCGGTAAGAGCATCTTTATCAAGGCAAACAAGGCAGTCGTTCTCGCCAATGGCGGTTTTGCCCGCAATATGGAGCTGCGTGCCGCTGTCGATCCCTCTCTTGATCCATCCCTCGATTGTACTAATGCCCTAGGCGCGACAGGTGAAGTCACCCTAACAGCCATGGCCCAAGGAGCGCTTCCTGTTCATATGAGCATGATCCAAACTGGTCATTGGGGCTCACCCGATGAAGGAGGCTTCGGCTGGTCAAATGCCCTACTCTCTATCGGCTGGCATGAAGGCATTTCAGTCAGCGTACTGAATGGTAAGCGTTACATGAATGAAAGAGCCGATCGTAAGACTTGCTCGGCAGCTATCATGAAGAACCGCTACCAAGATGGTTCTCCAGCCTACCCCGTCGTTTTCTTTAACCACAAAGATCATCCGGATGATGACCGAGTTGTTCGCGCACTTCGTGATGAGATGGCATGGAAGGTTGATAGTTTCGAGCAATTGGCCGGAAAATTCAATATCCCTTTGACTCAGTTAAAACAGACCGTGAAAGAGTTTAATGCTCAAGTCAGCACACGTCAGGATCCTCTCTTCGGTCGTAAGATGGATACGGCTGTCGAGCTAAAGCCGCCATTCGTCGTATCTCGTATTTGGCCTAAGGTGCACTACTGCATGGGTGGCTTAAAGACAGATATCGGGGCTCGGGTTATCGATGGTCGCTCCATGAAGCCAATCAAAAAGCTCTATGCCATAGGTGAAGTCACAGGTGGCGTCCATGGTGAGGCTCGATTGAGTTCGACCTCCTGTCTGGAATGTATGGCGATGGGTATCGTTGTATCTGAAACTATTAAAAGCGACCTGCAGGGGTGATCAACATGAGCAAATTACTATTGGCTTTACTCGTAGGACTATCCCTGTCAACGAGCGCATTTGCCGGCGATTTAGTGAAAATGATGGGCAATACTGAAGGCCGAACCAATCATGAGTTTATCTATGAGGATGGCTGTCAGAGCTGCCATCAAGGTTCAGGAAAAAAGAATGCGACCGATAGCGCCTGCGTCGAATGTCATGGCAACATCAACAGTATTGAGATCGACAAGTCAAAGCTTGCTATCGAAGAAGCCAATCCTCATAAATCATTCCACTACAACCAGGGCGCCAGCTGTTTAGCTTGTCACGGCGAACACGAGAAAAAAGCACCCGTCTGCGCCGAGTGTCACCGTACCTGGTTCGATGTGATGTAACGAGTTCAAAACATTAAACAGAAACATAAATATAAACATACTAAATGGGTAATGATGATGAAAAAATCCACCAAGTTCATGTTGTCGATGGTGGCAACCGCGGTAGCACTAACTGGCTTTAGCGCCAGTGCAGAAGAGCAAGAAGACGGTATCAACGTAGGCGGCGCGGTACGTGTTAACTATGGTTACAAAGATTACAGTGAAGCGTCTAAAGACAAGGCTGGCGATCTGACCTTCGATATGGCCGCTATCAAGTTTAACGGTAAGAAAGGCGATTGGGGATTAGCCGCTGAGTACCGTTTCACCTCAAGCACTGACTACATCAAATACGGATACGGTATCTACAATATCGATCCTGAATGGCAGCTACAGTTTGGTATCAACAAGGTACCATTTGGTAACCGTGGCTTTATCTCTAACAGCTGGTGGTTTGGTCTACCGTACTACTTAGGTTTCGAAGATGACCATGATGTTGGAGTTAAGGCCGTTTATAACAGCAATGGCTGGCATACAGATATAGCCTTCTACAAGAATGCCGAATATGGTCCAACCGAGAATAAGCGTTATGGGACCGATCTCTATACCGGCACCATCAATGGCAACGAGTATAACAACGAAGAGACAAACCAAGTTAACGTGCGTCAGACCTACACAGCAGAACATAAAGGCGGTTCAACAACCTTGGGTGGTTCTGTTCAGTATGGTCAGATCTACAACAATAAAACGGGCAATACCGGTGATCGCTACGCCGCGGCGCTTCATTTAGACAGCAGCTACAATAGCTGGAACCTACAACTTCAAGCGATGCATTATGAATATGATGCCGCTGATGCGGTAGATTCAAATAAGATTGGTGTATCCGTAGTTAGCTGGCAATACGAGATCGCTTCTAAAGGCCAAGCCTATAACGCCAATATCGCTAAGACCTTTAAAACAGACTGGGGTAGCGTGAAGTGCTATAACGATTTTGGTATTATGACGCCTGACGTCGATGACAGCAGCTACGACAACAGTATGCAGAACGTCACAGGTTGCGCAGTATCTGCAGGCCCAACTTATACTATGTTCGATTTCGTCATGGGTAAAAACATGACCTTCTCAACCGCCAACAATGATCACGTCGGTCTGCCTGAAGCGGGCAATGATTGGGACAAGCGCGTCAACATCAACTTTGGTTACTACTTTTAGTCACCAAAAGCTAAGTCATCTCAGGTTCAATGCCGCTCCCGCATCTGAACCTGATTTTTAGTGCCAGCATAGTAGCTCAAACTTCTGATTTAAATACGGATCATGTTTCATATCAGTCCATGACTTTTACTTACTGATTTCCCCGTAAATTATTGAATTAAGCCCTATTTTATAGGGCTTTTTTTAGATCTATCCCTTCATGTAGAAGATTATGAACATAAAAACAACCTTACCACTCACCCTATTACTGACGTTCCTCCCCACCCTAACGGTTGTTGCAACTGAGTATGAACTGGGTGGTTTTATCAAGACCAATGCCCGCTACGTCGACGGCACCATTGCATTTCAACCCAGCTGGAATGGAGATGGAACGATTCAGGAGGAGGCAAAACGTACTCAGTTTGGCGCTCAGGAGAGTCGATTTAACCTCAAGCTGACACAGGGAGACGTCAGTGGTTTTGTCGAGATTGATTTTGTCGGATCCTCCCAAGGCAACCCGGTGATATCGAACTCTTACAGCCCGAGGGTCAGACATGCGATGATCCAATATGAGGCGTTTACGGCCGGCCAAACCTGGTCAACATTAGTTAACACCAGCACCTTCGCCGAAACGGCAGATCTTGGTGGTCCCTTAGTAGGGCAAGCGATGGTGAGACAAGCCCTACTGAGATACCAGACGGGTCACTGGCGGGTCGCATTGGAAAACCCTTACACCTATGGCACACAGGTCAGCAATAGCCCGGAACAAACAAACTGGATAGAGACCAGTAATGACTATGTCCCCGATGCCATCATCCGCTATGACCAGCAAGGCCACTGGGGAAATGTATCACTATCAGGCTTAGTCAGATACCTCGACCCCAGCGAGACGGCCCAACTGGGTCTGGGCGGTTCACTGGCGGCTAAAATAAATACCTTTGGTAAAGACGACCTGAGACTTCAGCTACACTATGGCAATCTAGGCCGTTATGTCGGAACTGATGCAGCTAAAGATATCATTCAAGGTGAAATAGAAACCACAAGTTCGGCGATGTTCGCCTATCGGCATTTTTGGAGTAAAACCACCCGCTCAAGCATTTTTTATGGCCACACCCGAACTCAAGTTGAGATGAGCGATCGTAGTCATTTCGGCGTCAACCTGTTCACCAACTTAACCCCGGCCTTAAAAGTGGGTGTTGAGCTTGGCCATTATCAGATCAGCGACAACCAAGAATCATGGTCAAACACGCAGACACAAACGGGGCAATCTTACTATGCCCAGTTCACCCTGCAGTTCCATATTTAATGGTCATGTGAAAAAACGTCATAAACTCAGCCTATAGGTAATATTATTCGCGAGCTGTGTCACGAATAAGTTTGCTGCTAAAAAGGGCGCGTGATCCAATTCACCTTTACAGCACCATTATCACTTTATTGTTAGTGCAAGCCCAAAAGAACAAGCACAATATCGCAGCTTTCGGGCATCAAGCCATAACAGGATATGAATGATGAAACTAAAAATTATGTTCGGCCTCGCCGCACTTGCTTCAACCACGGCATTGGCTGGGGGTCCACAGTGTAACCACACACAACTACCATTCCAGCAGATAACGCCGGTTCCTTATGACAGCACGCCATATTCGCCACAAGATACTATGCCTTCCCAGTGTAGCGACCCAATGGTTGAAGCCTATATTGCCGACTGGGAAGCGGGCAAAATTGATTTTAACAGTATCCAGTCAAATGCCAGCATTGCCTTAGATCAGCGCTTCTGCAAGACCATGGATGACGAAGGCAACATCATAGAAGCCAAGAACTGTGAACTTAAAAATGCGCCGGTTGGATATCTGTGGAAAGAGCTTTCAGACAGCCCAACGGTAATGGGTATCACCAATGGTGGTAAATCAGATCACGCACCACACTTCCATGGTCAACCTGAGTGTTATTACGTGGTTAACGGCGAAGGCAAGACCCTTGCCGACAACAAATTCCAAACCTTAGGAACGGGCCAGTACTTCTACATTCCAGGCGCCACCATTCACAACACACCGATCATGAGCGATAAAGGTTTAGGTGTGATGTACTGGTATCCAAAGAATGCTCACTTTGATGGCTTCAAGTACTACTGGCGTAAAGACGTGAAGAACCTTCATGTTGCAGAAGAAGCATTCGATCGTGTGGATAAAATCCGTAAGCGCGATCTAAACTTAGGTCCGTATGGCACTAACGAAGCTTTCTTCAAAAAATAACTGATTTTAACGTTTGCGGCCGAGAATAATCGGCCGTAATATCTGCAAGTAAACACCCTATACACTATCTGCTCGCCGCACAATAAGCCCCCTTAAATAGTCACATCATTCAAACTCCAGCCCCACCATATTAATCCAATTCTGAGTATACTATATTGGATGGATTCTCTGAACTACCTAATTTCATTGTTCATATTAAGCTAATTAACAGATACAGAACAAATACCCAGCTCAAGCGAGACAAACCAGAATTAATTTCATAACACTATAAGAATAAACATATATTTTGTATGTTGGAGATAATATTTAACATAGCCACCCACACCTAATGACTAAATGTTAGCCATTCAACTACGCTTTATTTGTAAGCGCTCAATTAACCGCACATACCAATAATCTTCAAATGTGACATGATTATTTCCTAACTAAATCTAGGAAAACAATCATGTCAAAAAACGATAA
>JBLHWY010000205.1:0-9172 GCA_047629195.1 Candidatus Azotimanducaceae bacterium | reverse complement strand
GGGTTTTCTAACCGTCTTTTTCGTAGCCGTGGCTTTTGTCGCTGTCTTTTTTGTGACTGGGGTTTTTACAGGAAGCTTCTCTTGCTTAGTGACACGTTTCTTCCGAGGGGGCTTGCTTCCGGCTTTCTTAGCAGTATCTCTATCAATATCTATTACATCGGCAAACATTGCACGTAGTTGCGTCTTAAGCCACGGAACCATCATGTCGGCGATAGGGCCCTTAGTTACACCGTTGACAGCCATACCTTCCAACAAAAAAGACGTGAGCAGATTAGCTCGCTCAAACTCTTCAGAAAGTGCGAGATCTGGGAAAACTCGAGCAGCAAGCGTCGCTAGTTTCATGTCAAATTCGCGTATGGCAGGCTTGAGAATATTGCTTAAATCCACGTCTGTCCGCGCCGCGACCCTCAACTCGTTCCAGACAGTAAACAGCGGAGAATGCAGCTGTGCCCAATAATCGTCAATACCTTCTTCGATCAGACTGTGTTCGGCATTTTCTTGAATCTGACGTTCCTGCACTTCAAATAATTCTAATCGCTGTTGATGCAGGCGATGAACTGCTGCCTTGATCAGATCAAAACGGGAAGGGAAGTGATGAAGCATCGCACCCCGCGACACACCGGCTTCTCGGGCTACTTTTTCTGTTGTCGTATTATTAAAGCCCCGCTCATAAAAACACTGCAGCGCAGCATTGAGAATGACCGTGCGTGTGTTTTCGCTTTTTGCCTGTTGCCAGGTCCTATCACTTACTGGTTTGCTCAATTTGCGAGTTCTTCCGTACCAATTTTGTGTTATACACGATACCCGTTTTCTCATCACAGGTCACGCAGGAACCATACTATGTCAGACATCAGGCTGCTGTTAGTCACCAAAGGGCATCCATTTGATCGCGACGCATTCTTCACCATGTTTGACAATCTTGAGCTGCCGTGGACGCATGTGGAACAGCCAGCTGCGAGAACTTTCATGACCCCGGAAATGGCGGCGCCTTATGACGTTCTGGTTTTTTACGATATGCCAGGGCTTACATTCGGTGCTGACGGCCCTGTGCTCGAAACACCTAGCGAAGAATATAAGTCTGGTCTTCTGTCCTTACTGCATAGCGGGAAAGGTATGGTTTTTATGCATCATGCAATTGCCGGATGGCCCGATTGGGAAGAATATGCAGAAATTATCGGCGGAAGGTTTCTCTACGTACCCGGACCTTTGCGAGGCAAGCAGTGTCAGGACAGTGGGTATCGCCACAGCGTCGAACACAAGATCAGTAAACTTAGCGACCACCCTATCACCTCGAATCTACCTCCTCAATTTTCGATGACTGACGAGTTATATCTCTGCGAAGTGTTCGAAGACTCGGTCATTCCTTTGCTTGCCAGTGATCATCAATATACCGAGGAAAATTTCTATTCCGCAGCAAAAGTGGTTCAGGAAGGTAAGATGTATAGCAACGAGAATTGGCAACATCCGGCTGGGTCCAATCTAGTGGGCTGGGTAAAAAACTACAGCAACAGCCCTGTTGTCTATATCCAGGGCGGTGACGATCCTACGGCTTACGGCTCGGACCAATACCAACTGTTACTCAAAAACGCCATCAACTGGGCGGCGAGTCAAGATGCACTCGATTGGGCTAGAGCGCAGTGATCATACCGCGTATATTAAAAAACAGTCTTGACTGACTCTTTTTTCCAGCCTAGGCTTGTCGTCTTTTCCAAATACAATAACGAACAAAGGAGCACACCATGGATCTCAAACTAAAAGGCCAATCTGCACTCATTACCGGCGCGACCAAAGGTATCGGCCGTGCTATCGCTGAAACGCTCGCGGATGAAGGTTGCAATCTCGCAATTTGCGCGCGAAATGCCGAAGAAGTTGCAGCAGCTGTCGAAAGTTTGTCTGGCAAGGGCGTCAAAGTAACAGGTCAGGCCCTAGACATCGGCGATGGTGATTCATTCAAAGGCTGGATCACATCAGCTGCCGAAGAGCTCGGCGGACTCGATATTGTCGTCTCGAATGTCAGCGGATCTAATGCGCCAGGAGATGAGGGTTGGATTAACCAGTTTAACCTAAACGTACTATCAGCCGTTCACCTTGTTGAGGCTGCGATGCCCTTTCTAGAAAAATCAGACAACGGCAATATCGTCATGATTTCAACGACCGCCGCGCTGGAACATTTTATGAGTGCCGGCCCTTACAATGCGATGAAAGCTGGCTTATTAAACTATGCCGGAGCTTTGTCGCAGGAATTGGGTACAAAAGGTATACGCGTTAACTCAATCAGTCCTGGTCCTATCTATGTCGAAGGCGGATCCTGGAATATGATCAAAGACCATATGACAGCGTTATACGATTCAACATTGGCTCAAATTCCACTGGGACGTATGGGAACTGCTGAGGAAGTCGCGGCTCAAGTAGCGCTACTCGCTAGCCCAAGAGCGGGCTTCACAACAGGCACCAATGTTGTTATTGACGGTGGTCTCACCAAGCGAATTCAATACTAGGAGATAGAGATGCCAGAGGAGTCCATATCGGTCTATTTAGTCGCTGCAGGTCAATACCATGACATTGATTTCGCGCGTCTGGAAATACTGAAGTTACTCGCAGAGGAAGGGCGGATTCGAACAAAAGTAGCGACTGACTACGCTGATATGGAGGCAATTCAAGCTTCTGACTTTTTGATTTCGTACACCTGCAATCTGATCCCCACAGAAGAACAACAGTTAGCACTCAAGGACTATGTGAGCGGAGGTGGCAAATGGTTTGCATTACACGGCACGAATTCTATTCTCGAGTTCACCGCCGATGGCGTGAAAAGTCCAGAGATTGCGCCTGTCCTGATGGAAACACTGGGTACCCAGTTTATCGCGCATCCGCCGATCCAGGCCTTTACTGTCAAGACTGCTGATGAGAATCATCCACTTGTGAAAGATATTGGTGAGTTTGAGACCGACGATGAACTCTATCTGTGTCGCATTCATGGCGATATTCATCAGTTGTTGTACACAGACTACAACGGTGAGGCCAAGGGTTTCCTTGAGGATCAATGGCTTGATGACGACCCTCGGCCGGTTTACTACATCAACAAGGTGGGCGATGGTGAAGTTCTATATCTCAACCTTGGGCATTGCCGAGGGCACTATGACATGAAACCTGTTGTCGATTACTACCCACAGATCGAAAAAGGCTCTTGGGAAAGTGAACAGTTCTATGAACTGCTGCGACGAGGCATCCGCTACTGTGCGGGGTTAAGTTCGTGAGCAAGCCATTTAGATTTGCAATACAGAGCTTCAACGCCAGCTCCGGAGAAGCATGGGCGAACAAGGTCCGCCGAGCCGAAGCGCTTGGATACTCTGCATTCCACCTCGCTGATCACATTATCGGTGAAGGCCCCGCACTCACCCGAAGCAATCACCCACTGCAAGACCTCGCCGCGATACCTGCAATGGCCTATGCGGCTGCCGTCACGAGCACAATAAAGATTGGCTGCCGAGTATTTTGTATTGATTACTATGATCCGGCTGTTCTGATTAAAAGCGCCATGACAATTGACGTATTGTCCGGTGGTCGATTGGAGTTAGGGCTTGGCGCGGGTTGGCTTAAAGATGAATACGCTGCTATCGGCATCGACATGGATTCTCCGGGCACACGAATCAAGCGCCTGGGTGATGTCATCGAGGCCGTTAAGGCCTATGCATCAGACGAACCGATTGATCTGCAAAACGAAACCATCCAGTGGAGCGAATTCACAGGCTCACCAAAGCCCATTCAAAAGCCTTACCCACCGCTGATGATCGGCGGAGGCGCGCCCAAGATTCTTGGACTTGCCGGCAGAGAGGCCGATATTGTCAGCCTGAACTTCAATAATTCATCTGGGATGATTGGACCCGCAGGCGTGAACAGTTCTACCGCCGATGAGACCGCCAAGAAAATCGACTGGATTAAGGCAGGTGCCGGTGATCGTTTTGACCAAATTGAAATCGAAGTTGGCGCTTACTTCACCTTCGTCATGGATGATGCATCACCCGTTCTCTCAAACTTTGCACAGATGTTCGGCCTGAGCGAGGACGAAATGGCTGCCCACCCACACGCACTGTTCGGTAGTGTTGACCAGATCGCCGATGAGCTAATAAGGAGACGCGAAGCTTATGGGATTTCGTACATCACCGTTGGTGAAAACGCTATGGAAGACTTCGCCGCAGTTGTTGCGAAGCTAAACGGTAAATAACTATAAAACTAGTACTATAAGACTAGCAAGGAGCTTTCTATGTCAGACTTAACTGGCAAAACCGCAGTCGTCATCGGCGCTTCGGGTTCACAAAGTTTTGGTGTTGCGACCGCAAGAAGACTGGCCGCCGCAGGCGCAAAAGTTGTGGTTTCGGCCCGCCGCAAAGAACAGCTTGAAGCAATCGCTAAAGAGATTGACGGCTTGGCAATTACTTGCGACATTTCTGACGAGTCTCAAATCAAAGCACTGTTTGAAAAAGCAAAAGCTGAGACTGGTCGGGTGGATATTGCGGTGAACTGTGCCGGCCAACTTTCTGCCGCACCCATTAGCGTGCTGACAAAGGAACTTATTCAACCAACGCTGGATATCAGCTTTACCGGCGCCCTGCTCTTCTTCAGATACGCCGCCGAAAACATGACGGACGGCGGCTCAATTGTAACAATCAGTTCACTGACAGCCAGATTGCCCGGACCAGCGCTCGCCGTGTACTCTGCAGCCCGTGCCGGAATTGACTACGCAATCAAGGTCGCTGCGCTAGAGTATGGCCCCCAAAAAATTCGCTTCAACTCCATAGCCGCAGGCTTAATTCACACAGACATGACAGCTGCAATGTTTGAGGGTGACGCGACCAATAATCGTTTCATTCCAGAGATACCTTTGAGGCGAATGGGCTCGGTCGATGATATTGCCGAAACTGTACTATATCTGGCTGATGAGAAAGCCTCGGGATTTGTCACGGGTCAAATCATGGACCTCTCCGGAGGCCAGCATATGGGGCACTTGCCCAATTGAGGGTTAAGGGGCAAAAGTTAAGGGATAGCTGATGACAAGCATACTCGCTCACATTGAAATTCACGAAGGCAAAGAAGCGCAGTGGGAAGCGATCATGCAAGATATGGTCAGTCGCACTTTTGATGAAGAAACTGGCGTGTTGCGCTATGAATATTTCAAAGGCCAGAAACCAAACTTTTATTACTGCTTTCTCTCATTTAGAGACAAATGGGCTTTTTATCAGCATCAGAATTCCGATCATCACGAAGGCCACGATTTTGCTGATGTCATCAGAACAATAAGTCTTGAATATATCGACCCTGTTGCCGACGCCAATCCGCTGCCGCACACCGAGGACCCGCAGCTCTCGAGTGAGATGGACGTAGGCATGCGTAAAGCCCAGAAACTCTACCCCATAAGCCTTGCTGGTTGGTGGGCGACAAGAAAATAGGATAAACATGAAACCGATACAAGTTGTAGAAAACTTTATAGACGCCTGGAATCGAATGGACTGGGAAGCAGTTGTTAGCGCGCTTGCCGATGATGTTATTTATCATAATATCCCGATGGAAAAGCTCGAAGGCAAACAAGCGGCGGCCGCTTTTATTAGAGGTATGAAACCGGAAGGCGTTGATTGGGAGACACTTTCAATCGCAGAAAACGGCAATAAGGTGCTAACCGAGCGGATTGACCGATTTGACATGGCTGGCGGTAAAAAACTTGTGATCCCCGTCATGGGGGTTTTTGAAATTGAGAATGACAAAATCAAGGCCTGGCGAGATTACTTTGACCTGCAAACTTTCACGTCACAGGTACTACCCTGATGGCAGGCACCCACCTAATGTTTGTACGCCACGGGGAAACCATTGGCAACAGTGAACAAATCGCACATGGTCAAACAGAGAGCCCGCTAAATGATCGAGGCATACTGCAGGCCGAACATACAGCAAAAATGCTCACAACTTGGGAGAGAACATATCATAGAGTCTATGCCAGCCCTCTTTCGCGTGCGCACCAGACAGGCGGCAAAATTAGTCAGAGTCTCTCCCTGCCTTTGCATATCCATGCCGGACTGATGGAAGGTTTTCTAGGAGATTGGGAAGGCATTACCTATAAACAACTTGGAGAAGTCGAATTCGCCAGGCGGTCCATTGCCGATGATGATTTTAGCGGGCATAACGGCGAGTCTCCCAACCAAGTCGCTCGAAGGATGGTTTCGGCAATCACAGAGATAAGAGAACAACACCCAGGGGAGAACATCATCATTGTGAGTCATGGCGCAGCTATAGCCCATGCACTTTCTATACTGCTCGGTACTCGGCCCGTATTTGGCCCTGGATACATTATGCACAACAGTGCCGTCACCGAAGTGAAGCTTCATCCCGAACCGGAGCTTATTCACCTTAACTACCATGAACACATCCCTGATACATTGAAGGCCAGCCCTCATCCAAAGGGCAAGAAAAACGAATGACAAAGACTCCCCAGCAGGCGCAAAAGATAACCGTTGAATGCCTAAACGAAGCAATGACAGAGCATTTAGCCGAGGCATGGATCACTCTGTTTCATGCAATGTATAGCCGCCTAGACGCTGCGCTTGTTGATTGGAAAATCGTTAATCTGTTGGCTGAAAGTGCTGAAAGTGCTGAAAGTGCAGCCCTACCTCATCCCCTTTTTAAAACTAGGCGTCTGGTTCAGATCAACATTCGCAAGGACAAACAATGACTAAGTTACTTGAGGAAATCAATCCCTTTGATCCCGAGGTGCTGACTTGCCCGTATGATTTCAACCAACAACTGCGCAACGAAGCACCTGTTTACCATTGCCCGAAGACAGGCATCTATTTTGTCTCAACTCATAAATTGGTGGTTGAGGTTGCTAAGAATGAAAAACTGTTCTCCAATAAGTTCGCCCTGATGCAGAGCAGTGGTCCGCAAGAAAGAGACGAAGAGCTTCACAACATCAGGAAACAGGGTTTCCCCAGCGTTGAAACCATGTTGACCCAGGACCCTCCAGAACAACGCCGCTATCGATCCTTATGTCAGAAGCCGTTTTCGGTCAACAGCGTTGCTAAACTACAACCCTATATAGAAAAACTCGCCAATGATTTGATTGATGACATTATTGACGATGGAAAATGTAACTGGATGAGCGCTTTTGCCGTACCGATGCCGGTACGAATGATCGCCTACATCCTTGGTGTGCCAATCGACGACCTCGAATTGTTTAAAGAATGGTCAGATGCATCCGTGTACCAATTCGCTGCCGGTCAGGAACGGGCAGAGCTTTTAAGAACGGCGCAACTTGTCGTTGATTTTCAGCATTACTTCGCCAAAAAGGTAGAAGAACGAAAAATCACGCCAACTAACGACGTACTCTCAGACATCGTCAACTCAAGCGCTGATGGTCAAAAGCCCATGGATGTACCCGAGTGTTTATCGGTGATATCACAACTACTGGTGGCAGGAAACGAAACCACGACCAGTACCTTTGCTGAGGGAATGCATTTACTGGCGACACATCCACAGCAACTGGCGCTGGTTCAGCAAGATCCGTCGCTGATACCGAACATGGTTGAGGAAATGTTAAGGCTTTCGTCGCCTACAACACAAATGTGGCGTATCGCAACAGCAGACACCGAACTTAACGGGGTTCAGATTCCATCTGGGGCAACGCTAATGATCAAATTTGGCTCAGCAAATCGAGATGAGCAGCTGTTCAATCAATCTGCTGACTTCGACGTGACGCGGGACAATCTCAAATCTCAAATCGCCTTTGGCCAGGGCGTACATCACTGCATCGGCGCACCATTGGCAAGGCAGGAACTCATCGTCAGCTGGAAAGTCATCCTCGAAAGAATGACCAACTTCCAGCTTCCGGCCGGCGAGGAAGAATTGAAATTCCTACCAAGCCTTTTATTACATGGTCCAGTTGACCTGAACATCAATTTTGAGAAACGTTGAAAACCATAGATTTTAGTGATGCCATCGAGGTGCAACTCAATCCATACAATTACGGAGAAGACGCATGAAAGCTGCAGTATTTAATAAACCCGGTGAACCGCTCCAAATTCAGGAAGTGGACAAACCCATCATTGAAGCAGATGAAATGCTTGTAAAAGTGAGTCGCTGTGGTATCTGCGGCACCGACATTCACGCCTCTCGTCAGGGTGCGTTTATGGCACCACCCAATACAATTTTTGGACACGAGTTCTCGGGCACAATCGTTGAAATTGGTAGCAAACTCATCGACGGCGAATTTAGCCTCGGTGACCGGGTGACTTCACTCCCATTCATCGGCGACAAAACCATAGGACTAGGCGCTATTACCGGCGCTTATAGTGAGTACGTGAAGGTGGGCTACGATTTGGTGGTGAAGTTACCAGATCAGCTTGATGACCAGAATGGCGCACTAGTTGAACCTCTTGCCGTTGGTCTTCACTCAGTAAAGATGGCCGGTTCAGTCAGCGAAAAAAACATACTGATCATCGGCGCAGGCCCAATTGGTTTAACGTGCGCAATCTGGTGCAAGTTCTTTGGTGCGCGCCACATCGTGATTAGTGAGCGCTCACAAGCCAGGGTCGAAATGGCCAAGCAGTTTGGGTTCGAGCACTTCGTCGATCCCGATCAAGATGTCGGAATAGCATTTCGAGAAATGACAAACGGCGAACCTGAAGTCCAGTTTGAATGTGTAGGTGCCGTTGGTTTGATGCAAGAATGTATTGCGCGCGCACCCAAGAGAGGCCTAATCATGGCGATTGGTGTTTGCGACAATCCAGACACGATTGTTCCGCTGATGGCATTTATCAAGGAGCTACGCATCCAATGGGCTGTCGGCTACGACAAGGAAGATTTTGAATTCGCCATCGAAATGATGGTGGCTGGTCGAATTAACGCTGAACCTATGGTGACCGATGTTGTGAAACTTGAACAAGTCCCCGACATTTTCGAAGCGCTTCGACAGCCGACAAATCAGTGTAAGGTCATCATCGATATGAGCAGTTGAGAGACTACTCATATCGAACACTTCACAGGTGATTAGGGCGTGACTAACAGCTTGCCTGTGTGTCCGCCGTTGAACAACATGCACAATGCCTTTGGAAAGTTGTCGATGCCCTCTTCAACCTGCTCTGGCATTTTCAAGGAACCGTCACCAAGCCATCCGGAAATGTCTGACTCC
>JBLHWY010000204.1:0-9460 GCA_047629195.1 Candidatus Azotimanducaceae bacterium | reverse complement strand
AAAGCATCGTTTGTTTAGATAAGTTTGTGTAGATAATTTTGTGTAGATAAATTTTTCTAATAAAGTTTCAATCATAGGCTTAACGTATGATTGAACGGAAGAGCAATATGCCAGACTGCTACCCCGGAAATCCAGACGTAGTCGGTAAAATAGCTCGAACACAGCACTAAAAACCAGCACTAAAATGGAGTCTAATAATGACTTATTGCAGATTAGGAAAAAGCATACTTGGAAAACGAATGCCTAGTATGACAGCAATTCAATATCAGCAGGGTCTCTGCAGATTACCTATTCAGTTGCTGCTTACGGTCTGCTGTCTCAATTTGTCAGTTTTGACTGCCAAGGCAGCACCTTTCTCTGATGTGGCAGAAAGTCGGGTTAACTATCAAAAGGTCATTGCCGGTCCGAAACAAACCTGCCGTTCTCTGGAATCGATGACAACTACAGAGTTTACAGTGGTCTCAGCGAGACAAGAGAACGGCGCTTGCCGAGTCACAGGCGTCATTCCAAGAGAAATTCGATTTGAAGTGATCTTGCCAGATGGCTGGAATGGCAGAATGATGATGACCGGAAATGGCGGTCTAGCAGGGCAACCACTCGAAGATGAGAACTATCGGAAGACGAGAGAACACATGCTTGCTCAGGGTTTTGCAACGGTTTATACCGATACTGGGCATGACAATCGGATTGAATCCGGTGCAACCTTTGCCTATCGGAGCGTCGATAAGTTAATTGATTACGGCTACCGTGGGGTCCATTTAACGAGTCAAGCAGCGAAGCGCATTATAAAAGCTTATTACCGAAAGGCGCCTAAATACAATTATTTTTCAGGATGCTCCAATGGCGGACGACAGGCATTGATGGCTGCTCAGCGCTTTCCCGATGATTTTGATGGGATCCTCGCTGGTGCGCCGGCTAACCAATTTACGGGGTTAAAATTCTCGCAAGCCCACCGGATGAAAGCGCTCAAGGATGATCCTTTAACGCTTGCTGAAGTGAAAGAATTAGCAAAGCATATCTATGCTCGCTGCGATGACAAAGATGGTCTTAAAGATGGCGTCATTTCAGATCCGAGGTCCTGTGACTTTGAGCCTGCACGTGATCTTCCAAAGTGTTCAGGCGCTGACCTGACCACGTGTTTTGATGAAGAAGAAATAGAGGCGCTGACATCTTTCTATTCGCCTATAATAGTTGCCGGTGAAGAGGTCTATCCAGCATTTCCTGTCGGTAGCGAAGGTGAGGGTGCAAATTATGGTGGTGTGATAGCCCCGGGTTGGATGCCATGGGTTATCAATCCGGCTGGCCGGCCACTGCTAGACGTATTGGGCTCTGATTTTTTTCGTTATATTGTGTTTGTTCAGGATAATCCAGCATACGACTGGTCATCTTTTGATTTTCAAACCAAGCCCGATAACCTCGAATTTACTCGCGCTGTGCTTGATGCTACCAACCCTGACCTGTCAGCTTATAAAGCGGGAAACGGAAAGCTCTTAAGCTATTTTGGCTGGGCAGACCCAGATATTAATCCTTTAACGGCGATTAGCTATCACGATGAAGTCGATGCAATTGTAGCTGGTGACGTAGACGATTTTTATCGATTATTCATGGTGCCTGGGATGTTTCATTGCAGCGGCGGACCTGGACCCAGTAGCTTTGATGCAATAACACCGCTGATTAACTGGGTAGAGAAGGGCATAGCGCCCGATCAGATTATCGCGACGCATTTGGAAAACACTCAGGTGCTGTTTAGCCGCCCTCTTTGCGCTCACCCTAAAGTTGCGGTTTATGATGGTGTGGGCCCCGTTGCAGAGGCGACAAGCTTTCAATGTCAAAAGCTATGATGAACGAACGTAAGTAAGAAAGTCTGGCTGGCAGGCAGGTGAACTACTCGGTGCTAATCTGCCTCAAATCACTCGCTGGCTGGATTCTTCATGGGATAGTTCAACTAGCTGGCGGGGTGTCGCTATTTTGATGCCATTTCGTTTGAGGGCATTAAAAATCTCAAGGTTAGTCGCATACATCGTTTCGAAATAGATTTCAGTTGGTACCCAATAGCGAATTCCGATTCTGGCAGAATAATCCTCGAATCGATCAACGCCCACTTGGGGTTTTGGATCAGTCGTTACATCTTCTATCTGTGAAATAGCTGTGAGAATGATAGCAATCACAGCTTGAGGGTCTTCTTGATAATGAATTCCAATTTCTCGCTCAACGATTAAGTTAGAGAAAGAATTTATCAGTACTTCTCCAATCACGCTGTTATTAGGAATTGTAATGACCTCACCATCTTCATTTACAATTTGTGTGTGGGCCAGTTTGATTTCACGGACGATGCCAACGACACCCTGAACTCTAATGGTGTTTCCAACCACGAAGGCTCTTGTGAGAATAATGGTGAGTCCTGCACCATAGTTGCCTATTGGCCCCTGAAGCGCAAAAGTACTGCCAAAAACTAGTGCACCAAGGGCGGCTATAAACGGGGTAATTGTGATTCCAAATTTCCCCAGCGCGATAATACCGACAAATACCAGTACAACTATTTTTGTAATGCTGGCAAAAAACTTAGAGAGCGTAATATCTAGCTCACGTGATTTGCAAAGCGCTAAGACAACGCTGCTTAGCCAGTTTGCGACCTTCGAGCCAATAAACATGATGATGAGGGCGCCTAGAAACTGGAACCCATAAGACACCACGAATTCGCTGGCAACCTCAGTCGCCTTCTGTATTGCCTGTAGATCTTCTTCCATAATTAAATGATGTTATTGGTTATACCTCTGATTATACCTTGAAAAGAAAACAAAGATCATTGATCTTTGACGCTTGCGTAGGCCCAATTTAACCATGGCATCAGCGCTTTGATGTCCGATGCTTCAACGGTGGCACCGCCCCATATACGAAGTCCAGGTGGTGCATCTCTGTGACCGCCAATGTCATAGGCCACGTCTTCCGACTCTAGTAGGCTACAGATTTTCTTGACGACTTCGCGCTGTTCTTCATCCGTTCCATTCGTGAACCAGGGATCTTCGATTTTGAGACAGATTGAAGTTGACGAGCGACAATTGTCCTGCTCGCATAGGAACGCAAGCCATTCTGAGGATTCTACAAACTGTTCGACAACGTTTAGGTTTGACAGACTTCTTTTGATGAGACCGGGGAGTTTGCCTATAGAGCTCGCCCAACTAAGCGCCTCGATTTGATCTTCAACGGCTAGCATTGATGGCGTATTGATGGTCGCGCCCTTGAATATTCCACCGATTAATTTGCCAGACTTCGTGAGTCGGAAAATTTTCGGCAATGGCCATGCCGGTGCGTATTGTTCCAATCGTTCTACAGCACGTGGAGAGAGTGCAATCATGCCCTGTCCGCCTTCACCACCGAGTACTTTTTGCCACGACCAAGTGGTGACGTCGAGCTTTTCCCATGGCATATCCATCGCAAACACGGCGGAAGTCGCGTCGCAGAGCGTGAGTCCCTCCCTGTCATTTGAGATCCAATCGCCATTTGGCACACGAACCCCAGAAGTTGTCCCGTTCCAGGTGAAAACCACATCTCTATTGCAATCTACTTTTGACAAATCCGGCAATTGGCCGTAATCCGCTGAGTGGCTGGTAATGTCCGTGAGACCTAATTGGTTTTTAATATCAGATAACCAACCCTGGCCAAAACTTTCCCAACTAAGAATCTCAACCCCACGCTGGCCCAATAAATTCCACATCGCCAATTCGAATGCTCCGGTATCAGAGCCTGGTACGATGCCAACCACGTAGTCTTCGGGGATACCGAGTAGCGATTTACTATCGCTGATCAACCGATTCAGTTTGGCTTTTTCTGCAGTCGCCCTATGTGAACGCCCTAGGCTTTCCGTACTGAGACAATTGAGCGTCCAGCCAGGGAACTTTGTTGTGGGTCCGGATGAGAATTTTGGATTAGCAGGTTTTTCCTGGGGCATAGTCATGAGATATGAGTCTTCGAAAAAGACCGCAATCTGCGGCTTTGAGCTTCCTATGTCAATAGGGAATATATTAGATGACAAAAACTCCGCTGATCTCTGGGTTGAAGCTGGCTATTACAGCAGACTATTGCAACTGCAAGCAGAAACAAGAATACTCTTTTCATTCAATTACCATGTCTTTACTTAAGTCTAAATTCAGATGACCGATCATTCGCAACTTGTTATGGACCACATCAACCTACCTGCCAATAAACCCGAGTGGCTGGCAGACTGGTATGCAGAGAATTTCGGCTTCAAATCCAAAGATGGTTTTGTGTTTGCGCCCGGCGTGTTGTTAGTTTTCGAGCTAGGTTCACCAGCCAATTACAATGGCAAGACCCACTTCGGCTTTCGAAGCCGTACCAGAGAGGCCGTCGCAGAGTGGGCGCTAAAGTTGAATGCTACGCTAACTGAAGGCCCTAATTACTGTGGTTTCAAAACAAATGACCCCGAAGGGAATGCATTTGAAATCTACTGGGAAGATTGACGAAACATTGAATCTAACCATTCATCAATATGGATTTGAGCCGGACCTCCGAGTAAGGGGCGTTCACAGGTGATATCAAGAGAATACAAAGTTGCTGCCATGATGGCTGCTTCTGCGATGTTTACGTTAATCGGCTATGAATTCATACGATCCGCATCGACTGTGTTGTTTAAAACAGCCTATGGCGCTGAGAACCTTCCCCTGGTTATGGCAGCGATGCCCGTTGTTGTTTTCGCTGGAGTGTGGATATATAGCCGCATACTTAACCATCTCGGCCCGAAAGGCACCTTGCTGGTTACCTCAATTGGCTCCAGCCTGCTGATTTTCAGTTGCTATTTGATCGTACTGACGGGGGTTGACTGGGTCACGGTACCACTTTTTTTGCTGAAGGAATTCTATATTGTTTTACTGATTGAGCAATATTGGAGTTATATCAATTCTTCGCTTACACCTACGACCGCAAAAAAAGTTAATGGTCCCATAACAGGCATAGCTGGATTGGGTGGTGCCATCGGCGGCACATTGGTTGGCATGACAGCGGGAGATTATGGTACCGAGAACATGGTGCTCATTGCAGCCATTGCTTGCCTGCCGGCTGCCTTAATTTCTAATCTTGCTTACCGAATGTTTGGTGAGCCAATCCAGTCTAATGAAAGCAAAGATCATGGCACTATGGGCTGGCAACTTTTTAAAGCCAATCCGATACTGCTTTACTTGCTATCTATCGTCTTGGTTTCGCAGGTTGTCGCAGCCGTACTTGATTACAAATTTCAGGGCCTACTTTCTATTGAGTTTGAGGGTAAACCTGATGAAGAGACGGCATTCCAGGGTTGGTTCTTCGGCACGTTAAACACAAGTGTACTGTTGCTTCAGTTTGCGATAACACCACTACTATTGTCTTTTGTCGCACTTCGCTGGGTCCATATTTTAATGCCTGTTATTCATGTGACAGCAATCACAACGGCGATTATCGAACCCACGATTCTGACTGTCGGACTTGCCTATTTCTTATTCAAGGCGTTCGACTATTCGATCTTCCGAGCAGCAAAAGAATTGCTTTATGTACCGTTGTCATTTGACGAAAGATATCGGGCAAAGGAAATTATTGATGTTTTTGGCTACAGAACAGGTAAGGGGGCTTCTTCAGTGGTGATCGTGGTACTACAGAACCTGGGTGTTATTATGAGCAACTATTACTTGGCAACCGCATTTGTGGCAACTTCAATCTGGCTCGGGTTGATTTTTCCTCTAACACGGAGAGCGTCTGAAAACGAAAGCTCTACGTCAGCGCCATCCCAGAGTGAAAAGGACTAAGAAGCGCGAAGTCGCCAAGTAGCATAGGCAAAATCACTTTGCCCCAATCTATTTGGAACTAGTCCGACCGAGTCAATCAATTAGGAGATTTGTATCGATTTTGCCAATGGCTAATTCATTGAGCAGGTAAGCCAGCCTTTTGGCAGCGAGACTGAGTTGATTTATCGCAATTGGTTTTGATCGCTCAAAGTAAGCGTCTCCGATTCTATCGCCAGATTCAATGTGTTCACCCAAGACATTTCTATAAACGGAGTTTCTCGCAATTCGGAATGATGTTCGAATCCACGTCAACACGTTGTCGGCACGGTTATCTGGTTGCACACTCCGCAAGTGGTCAGGGCTATTTTGTTCCCGCCCCAATCCTCGCCGTTTCCAACGTCTAGCGGTTGATGTAAATCTGCAACGAAGTGTGCCAGAAAACGTAAAGCTGCAGCCTTACGCGCTTTTTCTCTTTTGCCTTTAGCGCTTCTTGAGAGATAGACCAGATTCTGCTGGATAGTGGATACGACGCTATTTGCAGCGCGAGGTGCATTAATAGAATGTTGCTCGTAGGTGGTCGTATACTTGGATTTATCCGCCCAGAGACAAGCCTCAGGGAAGTCTTCCGAACCGTTCCCGTCTAAAAACTCTCCCATTTGCAGCGTCTCCGATAGCATTGTCTTGGCTGCTGGTGACAGCTGTTCCTCAGCTAAAGCACAAATTAGCCGATGACCCTCTGCACCCCAAGCGAAGGTCTTGTGGAACGGCGCAAGCAGGAGTAGCGTTATGCCAATGAGTCGCAGAATGGTCTGCTGCATAAAATAATCTCCCTCGCCCATGTTTATTAAATATCATCGTATTCATTTTTGTACGCTAAAGCGAGCCGAGCATTGATCCGGTTGTTAGATAGCAAAGACTCAGATAGTTATCGTAACTTATTGCTTGAAACCGTCATTGATCCTGCGTTTTCAATGGATACGAAGACGATTACGCAGATGAAAACAGTTGAGATTATTCGTCAAATCCAGACTTCAAGTAAACACATCTGCACAGGCTATTTTAAAGATAGGAACCTCATCGGGTTTTGTCATTGCAGTCTTAATAGTGAGTCTCATTGTGGTGTCATATGGGGAATGTATATAGAACAAAAGCAGCGTCTAAAAGGTTTCGGCGCAGAATTAATCGGCGTAACCCTTAAACTCGCGCGCTCACATTTCGATTTGGCCAGTTTTGAACTGACTACGGACAGATTAAATAATGCTGCGATTCGCTTGTACTCTAAACACGGGTTTGTTTACAAAAAAACAACCGGTGACAGGGTCGCTTATGCGCTTATCGTTGATGAAAAATAGTCGATACGCGTGGCCGGGAACACGTTGACATAGCAAACGCACTTTCAATACAGACGTTCCTTCTGTTTAGGCGCCGGCGATGGTACCGGATATTTTATTAAGTTGATGCAACCGATGGTCTCCGTTTTTCATGATCAGCACCTTATCAGCAAGAGACATCAACTTTTGATTATGACTTACAAATATGAAAGTGATTCCCAGCGCTTGAATATTCTTCATCACTTTTTCTTCTGTAAGCCGGTCTAGATGTGCGGTGCCCTCATCGAGCAATAATATTCTGGGCTGTCGGTATAGGGCTCTTGCAATAAGCACTCTTTGTTGTTGTCCGGCGGAAAGTATCGTCCCCATCTCTCCAATCTGGCTGTCGTACCCCAGCGGTAGTCGTGCGATGTCTTGATCTATCTCAGCCATCTTTGCGACTGCCTTAACACGCGCCATATCAACGAACGCATCATTAAAAGAAATATTACTTTTGATAGTGCCCGACAGTAATACGTCTTCCTGCAGAACGCTGGAAGAATACCATCGGAGAGATTGTGCGCCTATTATTGATAGCGGCATGCCATCAATCTCGATATCGCCTTTTTCTACAGCGATTAGACTTTGGATGATTGCAAGCAGCGTTGACTTGCCGCACCCGGATGGTCCCGTTATGCCCATTGTTTCGCCAGTTTCAAGCTTGAAGCTCAGGTTTTTCATCACCCAGGGTTGGCTTTCTGAAAACCGGTATCCGACATTTGATAGTTCAATCGCTCCGTCGATAGGCAAGGGTAGTCTTACTTCGGCAAACTCTGATGGCGTGTTCCTTATATCTGCTAGTCGTTCCAGATGAAGAGAAAGCATCAGATAGTTGACCAACTCCCTGATAAGCGAGGTAATCGCGGAAGTCATGTGCCTACGGTAGGCCATAAATGCATAAAGCATCCCGATACTTAGATTACCCGCCAGTACTTGGCCGGCACCAACAAAAATGACCAACACATTTGCGGTACCTGCGAGAGAAGTGTCTATTAGGTCTCTGTTCAGCGATAATTTTGCAAGACGAATAGTCGAATTAATTGATTCAATGAAATCAGACTGCCACTCACTTTCTCGCGAGGGTTCGGCATTTGCACGCTTGATTGCACTGATAGATCTGATTGATTCCATAAACGAAGAACTAAGCCGCGCATCGGCGCTAATGCGTTCATGTGACTGACGTTTAACCGGTCGATAAAAAGCGAGTTGGCTGATCAGAAACAGGGTGAGAAACAACACAACGATACCCGCAAGCAATGGCGAATAGATCAGCATCAGTGTGAGTGTCGTCAATGCCATAATACCATCGAGTACAACTGTCACGGCACTGCTGGTCAAGAAGTCTTGAATCGGGCGAAATGAGCTAAAGCGTGACACGATATCGCCCATGTGACGCTTATAGAAATATTCCACCGGCAAGCTTAGCAAGTGATGAAACAATTTCGTCCCCAGTAGTAGCGACAGCTGATTAGAAAGGTAGATGTGACACCAACCTCGCAACGCCTGAGTTATGACAGATATTATCGTGATGGAGAAAAAGCCAATTGCCAGGATTGTTAGTAAATCTTGATCATGTTTGACAAGTACCTCATCGACCACGAGTTGCATATAGAATGGCATCGTCAAAGCGATGAGTTGTAGTATGCCAGACAGTACCAATATCTGTATAACAGAAGGCCAAAGCCCATTTAGGTTTTTGAAGAAAGAAAGAATACTCTGTTTGTTTGTATCGTCTCCGGTTTTGAAATTGTCGTTAGGTTTCATTTCCAGCGCGATGCCAGTGAAATGTCGGATCACTTCTGCCAGCGGATATTCTCTAACTCCAACCGCTGGATCATGGATGATTACTTTTCGCTTAGTGACTTTTTTAAGTACTACATAGTGATTAAAATCCCAATGTAATATCAACGGTGTCTCGCACCCAACTAACTCATGGACATCGCATCTAATTGCTCTCGCGGTCATATTCATAGCGGATGCCAGATGAATCAGTTCTGTCAGTGTCGCGCCGTGCTGGGAGGGAGGAAAACGATTCCTCAATGTACAAATGTCCTGCAGGTGACCGTGGAAACTCGTCAACATAGTGATGCAGGCAAGCCCACACTCGGCTCGTTCAGATTGGATCACAATTGGCAGGATCCTTTTACCGCGCAGGTTGAGTATAGAACGAAGAATCATTGTGGTTGGCTCCTACCTTTATTGATCAACAAGGGTTCGAATAACCATTCAAGTAGGCTACGTCGGTCCAGTACAATATCTGCTTTTAAAGACATGCCTTCTTTCAGGGCAACGGCCTTACCGTAAGCAGATATTGAAGTT
>JBLHWY010000203.1:0-9554 GCA_047629195.1 Candidatus Azotimanducaceae bacterium | reverse complement strand
TTGGCGTAGCCAGTTTGCGATAGCAGCAACTTCCAGGTGGGATTGTGCGTAGGTTCTGCGTTCATCTTGATAGACAAGATAGTCCCTGTCAGCAAAAGCTGCTGAAGCTAGCCAGACTTCTCTTAGGCTAGGGGGGGCTTGGGCGAAGGTGCGAATCGAAACGCCTCGAATTTCCTTGTCTACAACTTCAAATGGTGAACCGGGAGCGATTAACTCTCCCCAAACCTTTTTTAGCTCATCGTACATTCTTATATTTCCCTTATTAATAATGTTGTTGGCGAACTAATAATTACGATCGCTTCTTTCTTAAGTTACGGCTCTCAATATATAGTTCAAAACATGTCCCTTGATGGGGCGGTTTCGAATACAGAGACCTTTAAGATAGGGATTCTGGTCAGTCGATGCAAATAATAGTTGGAGCTCGTTAATGGAATACTTACTTGAGGGTATTAGGGTGCTAGATGTTGCGTCCTATGTTGCTGGACCTGCGGCTGCAACAGTCATGGCAGATTTTGGCGCTGATGTCATTAAGGTGGAGCCGCCGAGTGGCGATAGCTACCGATCTTTGGTTGCTGCGTATCGAACTAATTACTATTGGTCATTGACCTCGCGAAATAAGCGTGACGTTGCGATTGATCTTCGAAGCAAGGAAGGGCAGTCGGTGCTGCATCGATTGGTCAAAGATGCTGATGTCATTCTGGTGAATTTTAACGCAGACCAACTGGCTAAATATGATCTGGAATATGAGACGTTGAAAAAGATAAACCCCCGGCTTGTGTTTGCCCATATCACGGGTTATGGCACCAAAGGTCCAGATAGCGGTCGGCGTGCTTATGATGTGGCAGCCTGGTGGTCACGATCTGGCATTCTTGATCTTATGCAGCCGTTGGACCAAAGACCACCTAATGCAGTAGGGGGTGTAGGCGACCATGCCAGCGCTATGTCGCTGTTTTCAGTCATCATGATGGCATTATTTCACCGAGAGCGAAGTGGCGACGGTGCCTATGTTGCAACCTCATTAGCGGCCAATGGTGTCTGGTCGAATGGCATGCCGCTTCAGGCTGCTATAGCGGGTTATAGCATGACCGATGTACTTAAAGAATACGGTTATCGTAGCCATTTCATGATGCCTTATTGCACGCGCGATGGCAGGTATGTGCAACTTGTAGGCGCTGACCCCGCGCGAGAATGGCCGCGGCTCTGTAAAGCACTGGGGCATTTAGAGTGGCTCGAAGAAGAAAAATTTAAGGACATGGTGGGTGTGATGAAGCACAGAGAAGATTTGCGAGAACGTTTTGCATTAGGTTTCTCGAAATTAAATTTAGTCGACGCAGTTCGTGTCCTAGAGGAGGTTGATGCAACATTTAGCGTTGTTGAAACGATAGCAGAGGTACTCGAGGATGCACACTTGATCGAAAATGAAGCCATTGTGCGGGTCGAATCTGAGAACCCGGACTATCAGTGGACCATCGCTAATCCTATTGAAGTTGGCGGATTCAAGAAAAAGCCACCGAAGGATGCGCCTGAGATAGGCGAGCATACCCAAGACATTCTCAGAGAGAGTGGGTTCTCGGATGCGGAGATTTTAGCAATGGAGCAGAGCGGGGTTGTTAAGCAATATCGGTGATTTTTTCAAGCTAAAATTATGGGGCTTTCCAAGTCTTTCTGCTTACTTATCAGGGTTAGCTCTGCCGCCATAACAAAGTAGAAAACGACATCCATCTGTAGGTGATACCAGTACTCGCTATTCATGTTGTAACTATCTGTCGGTTTGCTGTCATCGGGTCGCAGCACTTTCATGTCGGCAATGCCACGACTGGCTATGTTGACACCAGTTGCACGCGCTAGAAAGGTCGAGTTTGCCTCCTCATCGCCGTTCTTTTCTTTGCCAGTCTGGCAATTCACTGAGTCCTCTCGGTGAAAGCTCATATATCCCTCTTTCGACTCGCGCAAACCAGCCGTGGTGATTCTGATACAGAATTCTCTTGGCGCCTGGCGCTTCTAATTTGTTAGCGACTTCTGCTACTTTCGTGGCGCCATGCTTGAGAAGAAGCTCAGCAACAGTGATTTCGCGTTGTCGATATGCGGTCATGATACCTTTTCGCTTTTCGCTGCCCCCGAGATTAGGGTCACCGACACGTTTAGAAAATTCTCCCAAAAGGCGTTGCTTCCGTGCTTTTGACTCTCTGGGTTTGTAGGGCGTTGGGTCCAGTATGACCTCAACCTCACCTGCTTTGCGTTCAGGCTCTATGAGGATTAAACCAAGTCCGAGTCTACGGAGTAATTTGTTAATGCGCTTGCGTTCCTTTGCAACTATTTTGGTTTTTCGAGGCACGCCGATATAGACGTTGGCCGTTAGCGATAATCTCTCGACCGCTTGCAGGATGACATTCAAGTTGAATGACAGCTTGAGCTCAACAACGATCGGCGCTTCCTCACCTCTGATCGCGAGAACATCACAATCGTGAATTTCGCCCTTTACTTCGTAGCCCTGAGATTCTAGATACGTTTTTAGTGGTAAGTAGAGATCTGACTCTTTCATTGACGCTTCCTTCACCCGAATGGCACTGACTTAAGCTGTATTTGGCCTTAATGGCGTATGTTTCGGAGTCAGTTTCGCGGCAGAAAACGCGTGCTTCATTCCACCCGCTAAATTGCGGTTCTCTCCGAATACGGCCCGCTTCCCCCGCTGCACTCGATGCTGCGCTGATACCCTCCTTGAAAAACGTCGTCTCGGATAGCGTAACCCAATTCTATGGTTTCACGCTTACCCACAATGGGCTCATTGTATTCGTCTAGCTTTTGCATGAGGGGCTTGTCCTCAGTGGGTGCTAGCTCAGGTGCTCATGCTGGAAAATGCTCAATCAGAATGGGCTGCGCCAGTTTTGCACTCCTTCGATGCTATTCATGGTTTATCATCTTTGACGATTTGGATGATTTTTTCACGATACTCTGCCCAATTCACCGCATGAAAGCCGAAGATATTCCAACCAGTTGCTACAACTACTTGATGTTTGTTCTCGTCCGAAAGTTGGTTGAGTAAGGTCACGCTATCTATTTCAACATTGTCTATTCGATAAACTGTTGGGGTAACCTGTGTGAGGTTTAGCTCATTTCGGAGAAATGGGGGTTTCTCTAGCCATTCTTCGGCCTTTGCAGCTTCTGTAGAAAATGTCTTATCAAGGAATGTAGAAGTAGTCCTTTTTATCGTTTTTGGTAGATTTTGTGTTTTGTGACAATTGGCTTCGCGTTTCAGTCTTTCTTGATATCTATGTTCCTGGGTTGAACTTGTGCTCAATAGTTTTCTGGGTGGTGGTTCGGGGCTCAGGAATACAAGTACCGTTTCTCCGATTTTCAGTTTTTCGAAAGATGCAAATTCAGCTATTCCTGCTTCATTTGTGAAGTTATCCAGCCATCGACCTTTATAGATAAATGGGCACGGTATGGTGCCTTGTTCATCTGTGGGTTCATAAGTGGTGCCCGAAATGATTTTTAGTTTACCGATGGAACTCGAGGCACCTATGACTTCCGTCAGAGTCGGATATACCTCTATGCTAGCGATAGACTCCAGTGGATAGGTGAAAAAAGATAATGCGATTGTAGACAGCAATATTCTTCTGATATGTACTGGCCACATACAAATGCTCCGCGCATTCACTATCTTCATTTCAGGCAAGTTTGTCTCCCGCTGTTACTTTTTCAACCCAAGGCTATCCATATGCCAGCACAGGGTATCGATGCGATCTTGGCCGAAGAAAGGTTCGCCGTTAATCACAAAAGTTGGGACACCCCAGTGGCCAGCATCGTCTAGAAACTTTTGATTTTGCTCAATCTCTTTTATCTGCTCGCCTGATTCGATTGCAATATCCATTTCATCTAAGTTGAGCCCAGCTCTTTTTGCTGCGTTTTTAAGATGATCTCCTTCATGCCAGTTTTTAGTCCCGCCGAATAGAAGGTGGGAAATTTCAAAAGCAAACTCTGGTCCTTTGCCGCGTCTCTGAGCTTCGACACCGAGAAAGCTTAGTCGGTAAATATAGGGTTGATCCTCCGAAACTTTCAATGTTGTCATGTCTTGAATGATCGGATCCGGAGACGGCCACCTGTCTGACATACCAAGGAATCTGGCACGTCTTGGCCAATCGAGTTGAATGTACCGAGCCCGAGGTGCGTTAGCAGGACTGAACAGTGTTTCCGGGGTGCGAATTGCAACCGGCAAGATCGGGCGTAGGTTCAGGTTTACGTTGTAACTGCTTTTAATTTCCAACATACCGGGCGTTGCCAGATATGAGTAGGGGCTTCGAAAGGAGAAATATACATCTATATCTGTCATGACTACGCTCGCTCTATTCGTTGTTGCTTAAATTAGAAATCAGGATTGTACCCATTCATTGTAACGACTACTTTGCCAACGACTTTACGCTGGGTCA
This sequence comes from Candidatus Azotimanducaceae bacterium, assembly GCA_047629195.1. Classification (GTDB taxonomy): domain Bacteria; phylum Pseudomonadota; class Gammaproteobacteria; order Pseudomonadales; family Azotimanducaceae; genus UBA4582. Next base: position 5,127 of record JBLHWY010000203.1, on the reverse strand, counting down.
GCATGTTCATTGCATCAACTGCGTTTTCTAGCGGGAAGCCAGCGCAAACATAAGGGTCTATTGCGCCAGTTTCAATTAACTCTGTCAGTTCACGTTTGCAGCGTTTACCAATCTCAGGATCACGTCTGCCGATTTCACCCGCGCGCACACCAATGACAGATATCTGCTTAATAAGAATGTGGTTGACGGCAGCCTTGGGCCAAACACCACTGGTAAAACCAATGGCAAGAATACGGCCATTCCAGTTTATGCAGCGCATGGATTCATCAAACACTGAGCCACCTACTGGGTCATAAATAACATCTGCACCTCGACCATCCGTCAACGCCTTAACTTTATCTTTAAAGCCGCCAAGGCTGCCATCTTCCTGTGTGTAGTTGATGACATGATCAGCGCCTCGGGCTTTAACAACTGCAAGTTTTTCATTGCTTCCCCCAGTCCCAATGACGGTTGCACCTAGATGTTTACCCAGGTCTACCGCAGCCATGCCAACACCTCCGGTCGCGCCATGGACTAGCAGGGTTTCGCCGGATTTGAGGTTGCCACGAATCGTGAGCGCAACAAGTGCCGTGAGGTAGGTCGTTTTGTAAGAAGCCGCTTTCTCAAATGGAAGGCTATCAGGTATTTTCTGGACACCGTCTCGGGGAACATTCATCGCTTCCGCAAAACCTCCAAAGCGGGCACCGAGTGCAACCCTATCGCCTTCTTTGACGTCGACAACATCGGAACCGACCGCAAGTACCACCCCTGCCGCTTCTCCTCCAGGTGCAAAGGGTAGTGGCGGGGCAAACTGATATTTGCCCTGAATCATAAGGATATCGGGGAAATTAACCGCACATGCCATTACTTTGATCTGAACTTCATCCTTTGCTGGGTCCGGTAGTTCGATTTCGTCCAGTGTGACGGTATTAATATCTTCATTGATCTCGTGACAACGAATCGTCTTAATTTTCATAACGATATTCCTAATAATTTGCCTATAAGGTACCAGCGAACGGGTGCAATATCATCCCCTGCTGGGGTATTCTGGTCGGCTTGGAAACTATGAATTCGATGGAGACGTGGCATGGAGCAATTGACAGCACAGGATGCTTCTTTTATCTACGGTGAGAACACCCGTAGTCCGATGCATATTGGTGGTGTCGCAATCTATGATCCGTCGACAGTCAAAGGTGGCAAACAACGATTTAAGGACATTCTGCAGTTTATTGAGGATCGGCTTCATCTGGCAAAAACCTTTCGACGAAAGTTGGTAGAAGTACCCTTTAACCTTGATCATCCTTATTGGATTGAGGATAAAGATTTTGATCTTGAATACCATGTTCGCCACATTCGTTTGCCAGAACCGGGTGATTGGCGACAGTTTTGTATACAAGTTGCGCGGCTGCATTCGCGCCCATTGGATATGACCAAAGCGCCCTGGGAGATTACAGTCATCGAAGGACTTGATGCAATAGAAGGGTTGCCCATTGGCTCTTATGCCATGGTGACCAAAATACACCATGCCTGTATCGACGGTGTCGCAGGTGCAGATATCACTGAAGTACTACATAGTCTTGAGCCTTACGGTGCGTCACCCCTAGCCGCTGAGAAGCCTTGGCGGGGGGAAGATGTGCCCAATCCTGTAGAACTCATGACCCGTGCGCAATTCAATAATTTCACTCAACCGTTAAGGTTTGCTGAAGTCATGGCAAGGGCTGTCCCGGCTATGGCAAATTTTCAGGCGGGACTTGCCCAGCGGAAATTCACGGTCAATGCCAACGTACCTAAAACTCGGTTCGGACGTGTGATATCGAGTCACAGGGTGATCGAGGGTCGTACCCTCGATTTGGCTGCTGTGAAGGGTGTTAGAGGCGCAGTCGAAGGCGCAACAATCAACGATGCTGTTTTGGCGATATGCGGTGGTGCACTGCGTAAGTATTTGTTGTCGAAAAAAGAGTTGCCAAATTTCTCGTTGATTGCGATGGCGCCTATATCAGTTCGATCTGGCGGCGAGTCAGGTCAGGAAGGAAATAGTGTTGCTGCGATGACCGTTGCGCTCGGTACCGATATCGAAGATCCACTCGAACGGCTAAAGTCTGTGCATGTTGCAGCGCAGGCTTCGAAAGAAATGACACACGCCGTAGGTGCCAAATTGATGACAGACCTGGGTCAATTTGTGCCATCAACTACGGCAGCTTTAGCGTCTCGATTATATTCTGAAGTTAGCATGGCCGAGCAAATCACCCATCCCTACAACTGTGTTGTAAGCAATGTGCCGGGCCCTCAATTTCCACTTTATTCTGCCGGTGCACGCTTGGTTACTCAATATGGTTTGGGGCCATTGCATGATGGTATGGGGTTGATGTTTCCTGTTTTTAGCTACTGTGGAAAAATCACAATTGCCGTCAATGCATGCCGTAATATGATTCCGGATCCAGAGTTTTTTGCAGAATGTTTGCAACTCAGCATCGATGAAATGTTAACCGCCAGCGCAGAACAAGCCGGATAGCGCCGCGAGTTGCGAGGCCACCTGTAGACTTAGAATCAGACTTAGAATTAAAAACAGTAAATTTGAGCATAGGATTAAAATGATTGAAGGTATTGATATAGAAAAAGTGACCGCTTGGTTTAGGCAGGCAGTGCCCGACCTTAAAGAGCCTATGAGCTTTTCACTCATTGCAGGTGGACATTCTAATCTGACTTTCAGGTGCACTGATGCCAATGGTCGTGATTTCGTTTTACGTCGTCCTCCTTTGGGACATGTGATTGAAAGCGCTCATGATGTAGCACGTGAACATAGGATCGTTTCTGCACTGCAAGATTCAGGCATACCCGTTCCCACGACCATTGGCGTGTGTACAGATGATGAGGTGAACAAGGCGCCGTTCTATGTCATGGACCATGTGGATGGTTTGGTACTTCATGATTCAATCGTTGGTCAGGAAGTAGCCAATGAAGACCGCCGGGCCATTGGTTTACATGTGATGGAAGTGCTCTCGAACCTCCATCAGATTAACCCTGACGATTTCGGTTTGGGTCAGTTGGGACGTAAAGAAGCCTATCTATCGCGGCAGTTGAATCGCTGGAATAAGCAGTGGGTTGCGACTAAAACTCATCCTGTACCAGAGATGGAAGAAAGCTCAAAGCTGCTTGAGGCGCAAATGCCTGAGCAGGTTGGTGCCACGATTGTGCATGGTGACTATCGTTTGGGTAACATGATTGTCCAGGGACCTAGAATTAAAGCCGTTCTTGATTGGGAGCTTTGTACTCTAGGAGACCCGTTAGCAGATGTCGGTTACCTGCTGAATAACTGGGTAGCACCAGGAGAAAAAGAATCCAGTGAAGGAGACCAAGGGCCAACTTTGGTTGGCGGGTATCCTGATAGAGACGAGCTTTGTTCAATCTATGCGAATAATACTGGGCGGGATTTGGCCGATATTAATTATTATCGTGCATTTTCCCATTGGCGACTAGCCGCAATTGGGCAGGGTGTCTATAAGCGCTACTTAGTGGGCGCGATGGGCGAAGGTCGAGAGATGGATCTTGAAAGCTATAAAGAGAGTATTGTGACGCGCGCAACTCAGGCGCTAGAACTGCTTAGTGCGTAACGGTGTTTGGGAAAAAATACAGATAGCTAGTGAACAGTTCTGTTGGCTGAAGCCATGGAGAGTAGTCGTTTGCTGGCAACCTGGGCTAATTGCTCATCCTTGCACTCCTGCAGCACTTGAGTGTACATGTGGCGTGCCATTGGTATTTCGCCTTGCATCTCATAAATTGCACCCAGTTGAATATTGAATTCGCTTTTGTCTGGAAGTAGCAAAAGCTGTCGTTCGATACAGGCGCGACTCTCGCCCCAGGCTTTGTTCTTCCAGAAGATCTGCTTCAAATTGTCTAATACCCGGATGAGAATGTTTCGGTTTGTGGCGGCTTCAAAATACTCCGGATGTACGACGGCTCGAGGCCCTGCAATTTGTTTTAAGAGGGTGGCGCAGTCTGTTTCGCTTAGGATTCGGCCGGAAAAAGGGTCGACGATAACGTGCTTCTCAGTCCCGTATCTGACTAGGAAATGGCCGGGAAAATTAATACCCTGAACAGGAATGTTGAGGCGTGAACCGAGGCATATATGGATCAGCGCAAGCGAAATGGGAATCCCCTGTCGCACGTCGATAACATGATTCAGGTAGCTGTTCTCTGGCGCATAGTAATCTGTGACATTACCGCTGAAGCCTTCTGTTTGGTGAATAAATTCACTGAGCCTGGAAACCGAAATGCCTAAAGAAGTGGCATTGTTGACGGAGGACTCGAACTTGCTCGCCATTTTGTCGAGGGTGTTGAGGTATGCCGAGACGTTTAGCCCAGGTGTACTCTCGGCCGCGATCAGCAAGACTGCTTCATCTAAGCGTATGTCTTGGTCTGGCCGGTTGACAGCTTTGGCAAACTTCTTTCTGGCTTCGTTATCATTCATGATGGCTTCATCTTTACAAGGTTGTTGCCGTTATGCAATCCTCGTTCACGAATGTTGTAAGTTAAGCGACGTTCCTCTCTTTCTACCCGGTTATGCAATATGAATGAACATATATCTCCACCCAGTCCGCTGCTGCGTTTATTGGAAGGTCGTGCCGGACTTGAAGCAGCACAATTGATGCTGCAGTTACCTATTCTCAGGTTTCACGCGAAACGAGGCAATGGCGAACCTGTGTTGGTGCTGCCTGGGTTTATGGCAGACGACAATTCCACGATTATCCTGCGTCAGTATTTGAATTCTATTGGCTACATCGCTCGGGGCTGGGGTCTTGGGACTAATGCCCAACGTATGATGGATCATCAGCCTGGGGTACTGGCGGCGGTTCGAGAAATGCAGGATGAGTATCAACAGAAAGTGCGGCTAGTCGGTTGGAGCCGTGGGGGTATTTTATCTCGAGAGATTGCTCGGGATTATCCAGAGCTCATTGAACGAGTGATCACGATTGGGTCCCCAGTGAAAGGAGGTGCGGGTGCATCAAGCATTGGTCGTATGGTGACGCGTCAAACCGGACTTACATCGTCAGAAATGAATCAAATACTACATGTACGTCAACGTAATCCAATTACTGTGCCGATCCGCAGTATCTACAGTAGACTAGATGGCGTGGTTGCATGGCGAGC